>CAJGCH010000161.1 GCA_904501845.1 uncultured Bacillaceae bacterium
TATGCTCATGCAAATGAAAACCTATCGATATATAAAGTCCACAAGCATCAGCATATTCCTGAAATCGAACAGCAATTGAAGCATTGGGATTCTTCCTTTGAGCCAATTATGTTTTCTACCCATCTGGTTCCCATGACAAGAGGGATTATGGCCACCATTCACGCGAAGGTCAAAAGGGGAGTTACATCCAAGGATATGAGAGATGCTTTTATGCAGAAGTATGAGAAAGAACCATTTGTCCGGCTGAGAGGAGAGAATAGTTTTCCAGCAACAAAGGAAGTGTATGGCACGAATTTTTGTGATATTGGCTTTCGAATCGATGAACGTACAAATAGGGTAACGCTTGTTTCGGTGATTGACAACCTGGTAAAGGGAGCTGCTGGCCAAGCGGTGCATAACGCGAATATTATGATGGGGCTTGATGAGACGGATGGCCTTCGTTTAGTCCCTGTGTTCCCATAAAGATAGATCGAGTGAGAGGAAGGTATGAATGAACGTAGAGGCTTATGAGCTAAAGGCGATAGATGGCGGGATATTGACACCAAAAGGATTCATGGCAGAAGGAATACATGCAGGTTTGCGCTATTCCCATAATGATTTGGGGATAATTTATTCCGAAGTGCCTGCACAGGCAGCGGCGGTATATACATTGAACTCCTATCAGGCAGCGCCTATTCAGGTTACGAAGGAGAGTATTGGAAAGAATGGCACTCTGCAGGCTGTGGTTGTCAATAGTGCTTGTGCGAATGCTTGCACAGGCGAGCGCGGGCTAAAGGATGCTGAAACGATGCGGGAGGCTGTAGCTGAGAAACTCGGGATTCCTGTCTATGATGTGGCTGTGGCATCGACAGGTGTTATTGGACAATTCCTTGAGATAGACAAGATTACTGCCGGTATTAAGAAAATCAGTCCTACGAAGGACAAGGCGGGGGCTGAAGGATTTGAAAAAGCCATTTTGACAACTGATACTTGTACGAAAAAATGTGCATATGAAACCAGGATAGATGGAGTAAAGGTCACCATGGGAGGCGCTGCGAAAGGTTCTGGCATGATTCATCCTAATATGGCGACGATGCTTGGTTTTGTAACGACAGATGCCAATATTGAGCAAAAATCACTTGAGCGAGCATTGAGGAAAGTGACCGATGTATCGTTTAACCAAATTACCGTTGATGGAGACACGTCGACCAATGATATGGTTCTCGTAATGGCGAATGGGGAGGCGGGCAATGAAATGCTGTCTGAGAATCATCCTGACTGGCCAATGTTTCTAGCCTTGCTGAAAGAAACATGTGAATGCCTGGCGAAGAAAATTGCGCGAGATGGTGAAGGGGCAACCAAATTAGTAGAGGTACAGGTAACGGGAGCAGAAACAGATCAAGAAGCTAAGGCCATCGCAAAGACGGTCATTGCTTCCAATCTCGTCAAGACGGCCGTTTATGGAGCAGACGCAAACTGGGGAAGAATTGTTGGTGCGATGGGCTGCAGCAATATCCCGTTTAACCAGGAACGTGTGAGCATTTCCTTCGGTCCCATACAGGTATTCCATCATGGCAGCCCGGTCATTTTTGATGAGGAGCACGCTCGTGAGTATTTACTCGGGGATGATGTACAGATTTTCATCCAATTGGCTGATGGATTAGGAATAGGGAAGGCATGGGGATGTGATCTTACCTATGATTATGTCAAAATCAATGCCAGCTATCGAACATAAGGGGAGAGGCGCAGATGAAAACGATTGTCATCAAATGCGGAGGGAGCATTATCAGCCGCTTATCGGAGAATTTCTTTGCCAGTTTGGCTGAATTGAAAAATGAAGGCTATTCCTTTGTGTTTGTGCATGGCGGAGGGCCGGACATCAATGAAATGATGGATAAATTTCAGGTGCCTGTCCAATTTGAGAATGGGCTTCGAAAGACGACGAAAGAGACGCTGGAGATTACAGAGATGGTTCTAGCAGGGAAGACGAACCGGTATTTTGTCAACAAACTTCAAACGAATGGTTTCAAGGCAGTAGGGCTGAATGGTTCCGATGGAGCGATACTGCAGGCTGAGCATATTAATCAAGAAACACTAGGGGAAGTTGGAAGGATTGTCAAGGTTGACACCGACCTGCTCGAAGTGCTCTTGTCAAAAAAGGTTTATCCTGTATTGACGCCAATCTCAATTAATGAGGCTGGCGATAAACTGAATGTAAATGCAGATACCGCCGCAGGTGCGGTGGCTGCCGCCCTTCATGCGGAGCTGTGCATATTTATCACGGATGTGGATGGAATCAAAGAAGGTTCAAACATAATTAGGCATATAACCGAGTCTGAAATCCATCAATTGATTGAAGAGGGAACCATTTATGGCGGCATGATTCCAAAGGTGAAAGCTGCCATACATGCGAAGCATGAAGGAGCGTCTAAGATATTGATAACGAGTGGAGTCTCCGATTTCTTTTCAAACAGTAAATGGAGGGGTACATTTCTTGAGGTTTAAAGAAAGGATGGGTAGGATTGTCATCATTACTTCCGGTTTATAAAAAATGGGGAATCACTCCCGTAAAAGCCAAGGGTTCTTGGCTGACAGCGGAGGATGGAAAGGATTATCTGGATTTCACCTCTGGTATTGGGGTTGTCAATCTTGGGCATGGCCACGAAGAAGTCATGGAAGAGGTTCAAGAGCAGTTGGGTAAATTTTGGCATACCTCCAATTTGTTTCAGCTTTCCATTCAAGAGGAGGTCGCATCTCAATTGGCCCGATTAAGCGGTCTTGATAAGGTGTTTTTCTGTAATAGCGGGGCAGAAGCAAATGAGGCAGCTTTGAAACTGGCAAGAAGAGCAACTGGGAAAACGGCCATCATTTCATGCCGTCAATCGTTCCATGGAAGGACCTTCGGTGCGATGGCAGCAACAGGGCAAAGCGCGATACATAATGGATTTGGTCCGGTCCTTGAGGGCTTCAGCTATCTGCCTTTTAATGATTTGAATGCTTTTGAGAAAGAGATGGATGAATCAACAGCCGCTGTCTTAGTAGAGGTCATTCAGGGTGAAGGCGGTGTCATTCCTGGAACGGAGTCCTTTCTGACTGGTCTATCCAAGCTTTGTCAAAAGTATGATGCTCTTCTGATCATTGATGAGGTGCAGACTGGAAATGGGCGGACAGGGTACCCATTCGCTTATTTGAAATATGAGCAGGTAAAGCCTGATATTGTAACGACAGCCAAAGGGCTTGGGAATGGATTGCCCATTGGAGCTGTTATGGCAAGGGCGGGGCTTGAACAAGCATTTGCCCAAGGAGTACATGGCTCAACATTTGGGGGGAATCCGATTTCTTTAGCAGCAAGCAAGGCTGTCATCGCAAAAATGGCCGATGACTCGTTTTTATCAGGGGTTAGAGAGAAATCTGCATGGTTTATGGAGGAGCTAAAGAAGCTTGCCGAACGTACAGCCGTGATAAAAGATGTCCGAGGAGACGGTTTTATGATTGGGCTTGAAATGCAAGGCGACTCAGCTCGTTATATCATGAGCCTGCAGGAAAAGGGATTATTGGTGCTGACTGCGGGCCCGAATGTCGTGAGGCTGCTGCCTCCTTTGACCGTTACGAAAGAAGAGTTATCTATCGCATTAGAGAAAATAGAAGAAGTATGCGAGCTTGAGTCGCTCACTTCATGAGGAATGAACTGAAGGGTGAGCTTACATGGGAGAGGGGTAATGAAATTTGAGAATAATGTATGGAATTAAACCCATTTTAAATAAGAAGGACTTTTTGGAAATGAGAGAGCTGACACCAGGGCAATTAGCTGATTTGCTTGATTTAGCTGGTGAGCTGAAGGCACGCAGGCAGGCTGGATATTCAGATCTTCCGCTTAAAGGGAAAGTGCTAGGCATGATTTTCGAGAAAAACTCAACGAGAACACGGGTGTCCTTTGAGACGGGAATGCTCCAGCTCGGCGGCAGCGCCATATTCCTGAGCGGGCAAGATACACAGCTTGGGCGAGGTGAACCAATCAGTGATACGGCTCAAGTTTTATCTGAATATGTGGATGGACTAATGATTCGAACGCATGAACATAAAAGAGCACAAGCATTAGCCGAAAATGCGAGTGTACCGGTTATAAATGGATTGACAGACCTTGAGCATCCTTGCCAGGCGTTAGCAGATTTATTGACAATCAAGGAGATTAAGGGCGAGCTTAATGGATTGAAGCTGGCATACATAGGAGACGGGAATAATGTAGCCCATTCATTACTGATTGCGGGTGCACTGGCTGGAATGCAGGTTAGTTGTGCTGTGCCGCCCGGTTATGAGCCAAACAAAGAAGTGGTTGAAGCGGCAAGAAAAATCGCGCAAGGTACGGGTGCGCAAGTGGATATTTTAAATGACCCATTAGAAGCTGCCAAAAATGCTGATGTCATATACTGCGATGTCTGGACGAGCATGGGGCAGGAGCTGGAAAATGAAAAAAGGCTCAAGGACTTTGCAGCTTACCAGGTCAATGAGAAGCTTGCAGCATATGCAAAGCAGGATTATCTTTTCATGCATTGCTTGCCAGCCCACCGCGGGGAAGAAGTAACGGCATCTATCATTGATTCAGAGCATTCCGTCGTTATCAAGCAGGCCGGCAATCGCCTGCATGCTCAAAAAGCGCTGTTAGTTGATTTAATGGCGACCGCGAGATAGGCATGAATCTGGGAGAAGTGGGGATTCTAGAAGAGAAAAGGAGGGATTTTCTTGGGACAGAATCGCCATTTTAAGCATGGTCAAAAGGCGCCTAATAACGGTGAGTATATTGAAATCGGAGAAACAGGGAGCAATATTGTTAATCCGAAGAAAGTTCGATTGAAGGCCGGGGATCCATTTCCGGAAAACTCTAATCAAAACAGACATTGGACATATGTCAGAAAACCATAGGGGAGAGACTCCCTGTTGTATGGCAAGCAAAAAGGACAACCGAATGGCTGTCCTTTTGCTTATTCTTAATTAATGATGCTCTTGTACAGGTTCATTCGGAATGATCGCCGCAACAGCAAGAATCAAAATGGTGATAATTACAGAGAGAATAGAAGCAGTGCTAAATACATATTCTCCTCCTTCGACCATTGAGCTCGTTACGTACATGACCATATGTGTCAATGCAAATGTCCAGATAAATGTAAAAATGTATTTCAACTTGTTCACCTCGTTCATCTACAATCATTATTTATTTTATCATAGATCAAAAAAACTGGAAACTATTTAAAGCGTTTGCCAAGTTAAATTTTCCAAATACATATGCTGCTAATATCATTCCCATTGTGGATAGAATTTATGTCTGATCGGTTTTTGGGCTTCGCAGAGAGATATGCCCGGACAACTTCTTGTTTTATATCATACATTATCAAGGGAACAACTATTAAGGGGAAAGTGATGATGAAACAAAAAACATTTCTATTTAATCATGAATGGACAACCATTTTCTACCCAGATCGACCGAGTGGTTTTTCCATCCTACTGTTAGGTGGAGAACAGCATTATATGCAGGAAAAAACAAATTTTTGGATGGAGCATCCTGGAAAGAGGCAGATGGTGGAACATTTGCTCGAGAAAGGCTATACGCTGTTCGGAACAAATCTAGGTGCGCATTGGGGGAGCAAAGAGACAGCTGAGGGGCTCGCCGAATTATACGCTCATTTCATCCGCCAAGAAATCGTAAACGAAAAAATTCATTTATTTGCTGAAGGGACGGGAGCTCTCCTCCTAGAAAGGATTAGTAAGCTCCTTGAAGGAAGAATACGTTCAATCAGTATGTTGAATCCGGTATTATCTTTATTACAACGATATGAAAAAGAAAAGGAAAATAAATTCTTCCACAAGAAATTTATGAAAGAGGTAGGTCTTGCATATAGTATGGAAGCAAATGAAGTACCAGGCTGGATTACAGGAGTGCCAGACTGTCACATACCGAAGGAAATTCCAGTTCTGTTAATGCAAGTGATGGACCATTACGAAAGAAATTTCCCTGCCTACAATCAACGCCTTACGCTCCCAAATCATGAAATCAAATACGTTACCCCGGAAAAAAGATATAGCATACCTTATCAAATGATCTCCTTCTTCACAAGATATGAAAAACAATTATAAGAAGGCATAACCCCTGTTTCCAGTGCATAATGTTAGAAAAAATGGCAGGGGGTTTTACTATGCCAAGGAATATCGTTATGTCACCATTTTCATATGTGGCATTTGAACTTTGCATGAAACTGATGGAAAACGGTCAGGAAGTGGTTGGTATTGAGCCCTCTCCATCAAGCTTAGATGAAGGAGAAAGGGAGGAGAAGGAGTTATTTGTAGGGAGGAATGCAAATTGGATTTTGCAATCTGTGGAGGAATTCTCGCTAAGTTCCTCTGAAGAATCGATTCTTTATGTATGTGATATAGACTCATATGGCCCTTCTATTCAGGATTTCCTTGAGGAGAAGAGGGGAGGGGCATGTAAGCTTGTTTATATTTCAACTCCTGATGATCGTCCGCTTACGAATATAACTGGGTGGCCAAAGCCGGATGTTTGGGTTCATTTGCCGTCAGTTTACGGATCATGGCAGCCGAAGGGCTCTTTTTTTGAGCGCAGCCTTCTGGGCAGGACCTTTCCATTTGAAGAATATGAGAAGGAAGATCGGCAAGATATCCTCTATATTGATGATGCTGTCGATGCCATACTTGAGCTTGCTGAATGGAAGATTGGGGCTTATCAAGTGCGTTCAGGAGTGGAAAATCATTGGTACGAGGTACTAAAGGAAGCTGGATACAGTATTATCTATGATACGAATGAA
>CAJGCH010000162.1 GCA_904501845.1 uncultured Bacillaceae bacterium
AGCCGATGAGGTGCGAAACCTCCAAGCTCAGGGCCAGAGAGTTGCCATGGTCGGCGATGGCATCAATGATGCGCCAGCACTCGCGCTAGCTGATATTGGGATTGCCATCGGCACCGGCACGGACGTAGCAATGGAAGCGGCTGATATCACACTTATGAAGGGCGATGTGCAAGGTGTCGCTGATGCCCTATATGTTAGCAGGAAGACAATGAAGAATATTAAGCAGAATCTTTTCTGGGCCTTTGGGTATAACACGCTCGGCATACCGGTCGCCTTTTTAGGCTTGCTGGCCCCGTGGCTTGCGGGAGCGGCGATGGCCTTTAGCTCGGTAAGTGTTGTCTTGAATGCCTTGCGTCTGCAAAGATTGAAGCTCTAAAGAATTGGCAGGCAGCGGAGATTAATTTTTCGCCGCCTTTCTTCATGGATAATATTCTAGAAAAAGGATGAATCCAGTAACTCTCGGTCTGGTACCGATAACTATTAGAAACAAGATGCACGCTTCTCGACTTAGTAATTTTATCCTGATACGATAGATTAATAGGGATAAATTAGGCGAAATTAGGGCAGAATCCTTTGATGTGTTTTACCAATATTACAGCCATTTTACAATATGATTTTTTTCCTGATTTATGAATCTTTTTTAGATTTATTTCGTCTAAAATATAAGGAAGAACGAACTTGAAAATCATTTGATTAAAATAAGTATTCGGTTGATGTAAATAGATTGGCAGTTGCGTGCTCAGACAGGTATGCCTGAATGGGTAAATGTCGAAGGGGTTTTGTGATAATGAAAAGTGTTAAGAGAGATTTCATCTATCTTCATAAACAAGAGGCAGAGCATTTCGTCGCTTCATTTGGGATTGATTTTTGCTCCTTTATGCAGGCGGTGAAGGAGCCGCCTGAGAATTTATTGCTGCTCGACCATCCTTTTATGGACGTTGAATTTGATATGCATACACATTTTAATTATGTAACCTATCCATCCTATAAGAGGTTTTGCAAGGAGAATGGCAAAGAAATCGAACAGCTTGTCTGGATGGATTTTGAGGATATCGACGGGCTTGAGGAGCTCGCTCCTTGGGAGATTGCTGAAATTTTGTATGTGAGACATACCTTTAATCATTTACGTTCTCCCTTTTATCAGAAAATGAATAATCGGTTTGTCTATTTAACGCAGGAAGATGGTCTCTATAATAAGATTTATTATCGCAGCTGGGCTGATTTCTATGAGGTTCTCTCAGCCATGATTCCAGAACAGGTGGAGTGGAGCAAGGCGGAGAGAAGTTTCTTTGGCGCGAAGAGAAGAGTCAGTCTGGCAAATATCCCGCAAGAGATGATTAAGCAATTGTCGCCAATCTTCAATGAAGGGGCTATCATCAGCTTTGAGAAGTCAATTAATACAAGGCAGACGGCGGAGATCCCGATATGGTCTGTCGGAGATTTTTCACATGTGGATGACCTTGAGCATGAGCTGAAGAATGTTTATCGAACAAGGCAAACTGCAAAGCTTGTATTTCAGAAGAAGCAAAAAGAATGGGCGCTTATTCGTTAGCTTTTTTGACCTCCCTCTTAAAAAGGGAGGTTTTCTCTTTTAAAATATTCACAATCCGATAGGAAAAACGCATATAATAAGATGAATGGAATGTATGATTCGCTCAGAAGGCGGAGCGTTCTTGGCTCGTTTCATGTTCTTCCGGGGAATGATACAATAGACTAATGGAACAATTAATGGAGGTACGTTTAGATGAAAATTAGACTAGGGTTGTTATATGGCGGAAAATCTGCTGAACATAAAGTTTCTATGCAAACAGCGCTTGCTGTAATCAAGGCTTTGGATGCCTCTAAATTTGATATACATCCGATTTACATAAATGAAGAAGGTCAATGGATTAAAGGACCTCAGCTTGAAGGACCTGTTGACTCTGTGAAACAGCTTGAATTTGGCGCGAACAAGGGTGCAGTAGAAGCGACCGGATTTAACAGCATCGTTGCGCATGATTCAGGAGAAGGTTTCGATGTTGTATTCCCGCTCTTACACGGGCCAAACGGGGAAGATGGCACAGTACAAGGATTGTTAGAATTGCTGAACATTCCTTATGTGGGAAATGGCGTTCTTGCCTCCTCTGCTGGAATGGATAAAGTCATTATGAAGAATATCTTCGCCCAGGCAGGACTCACTCAGGTTGGATACTCTTCCTATCTTCGTTCTGAATATACAGGCAAAGAAGAGGCTGTTTGTGATGAAGTTGAGAAAGAGATTGGCTATCCATGCTTTGTGAAGCCGGCCAATCTTGGCTCAAGTGTCGGAATCAGCAAGGCAGACAATCGTGAGGAGCTGCTTGCTGCTTTTGCGGAAGCATTCCAATTCGACCGTAAAGTCATCATTGAAGAAGGCGTTAAGGCACGTGAGGTCGAGCTTGGCGTAATTGGCAATGATTATCCGGAAGTATCTGTCGCAGGTGAGATTATCCCGAAAAAGGACTTCTATGATTATAAAGCGAAATATGAAGATGGAGACACAGCATTAGTGATTCCTGCTGAAATCACGGAAGAGGAATATGCGAACCTGAAGGAAATGGCTGTTAAGGCTTATAAAGCCCTGGATTGCTCCGGACTGGTGAGAGCGGACTTTTTCCTCACTGCTGATGGCAAAGCATATATTAACGAAGTGAATACAATGCCTGGTTTTACGCCGTTTAGCATGTTCCCGCTTCTTTGGAAGCATACAGGCGTTGATTATCCTGAATTAATCGAAAAGCTCATTCAATTAGCGCTTGACCGCCATGCGGAGAAGCAAAAAATTAAATATACCATTTAAATCTTATTTGGAACGGAAAGGGTAAGTACATACTGTTTGGCATGTACTTACCTAAATTTCAGGGATGAAAAAGTGTAATGGAGGATTAATATGATTAAACGTACACTAGCTGAAATAGCAGCCATGGTAGAAGGACAGATTCATGACTCCATGAGAGAAGTTATGGTCGCAGGCGTCACGAATGATACGAGAAAAATCACGGATGCTAATCTTTTCGTGCCGCTCCAAGGGGAGAGAAGCAACGGGCATGATCATGTCCAGCAAGCATTTGAGCAAGGAGCTTCAGCGAGCTTTTGGGAACGCAATCAGCCAAATCCGCCAGAAGGAGCACCCCTCATCTTTGTCGAGGATAGCTTGAAGGCTTTGCAGCAATTAGCAAAAGCTTACTTGAGTGAGCTAGGGGCAAAGGTCATCGGAATCACGGGTTCAAACGGAAAGACAACGACAAAGGATATGACAGCCTCCATCCTTGGGACAAAATATCGCGTCCATAAGACGAGCGGGAATTACAATAACCATATTGGACTGCCTTTGACAGTTTTGGCCGCTCCCGAAGATACTGAAATGCTGATCCTAGAGATGGGGATGAGCAGCCGCGGTGAAATCTCTCTCCTATCCAAGATTGGACAACCTGATGCAGCTATCATCACCAATATCGGAGAATCTCACCTGCTTGACCTTGGCTCAAGGGAAGGAATTGCCGATGCGAAAATGGAGATAGTCGAAGGGCTCAAACTGGATGGGGTTTTAATCTATAATGGGGATGAACCGCTCCTTTTAGATCGAATCACAGACACTGCATTCCGGAAGATATCCTTTGGAAGAAGCCTGACCAATGATTACTTCCCAGCTGATATAAAACCGGGCCAGGATGCCATGAACTTCACGGTTGAAAAGGAAGGCACTCATACATTCGCTCTACCAGTGCTCGGAACGCATAATGTGCTTAATTCCCTAGCGGCAATTGCTGTGGGAAGAGAAATGGGAATATCCTATGAAGAAATCGCCAAAGGACTTCAGGAATTAAAGCTGACGAATATGCGTATGGAAGTATCTTTCGGTGCCAATGGCGAGAAAATTATCAATGATGCCTATAACGCAAGCCCGACTTCCGTGAAGGCGGCAATTGAGCTTGTCAAAGGGATGACCGATGCAGCGAAAAGAATCCTTGTGCTAGGAGATATGCTTGAGTTAGGATCAGAGGAAGCAGAGTACCATTACAAAATGGGTGAGCTTATTACCGACGAGATTGATTATGTCTTGGCATATGGCAATCTGTCTTTGAAACTTGCTGAAGGTGCGAAGAACAATATCGGTGATAACCGTGTCTTCCACTTTGAAGACAAGCAGGCACTCATACAGAAATTAAAAGAGCTGACAGAGCCAAACGCTTTAATTCTCGTAAAAGCCTCCAGGGGCATGAGACTTGAAGAGGTTGTAAAAGCTCTGTAAGTTTTAAGTTGAAAGAGGTCATTTGTATCATGCTGCGAGGCATGGAAGGGTGACTTCTTTATTATTTTCATAAATGACACTATAATAAAAATAAGGAAATGGGTAATATATTATAGAGTCGATTTAGGGGTATAAAATGATTGGATGCCTTTTTATTCATGGATTTACTGGTTCACCGTGGGAAGTGGAACCATTAATGGAATATATGAGAGAGCATACAAATTGGATAATGGCCTGTCCTGTCCTTCCTGGACATGAAGAGGGAGGCAGCCTGAAAGGTGTATCTTTTACAGAATGGCTTGATGCCGCAAGCAATGCGCTTGATGAATTGCGCCAGCGATGTGATATAATTTATGTGATCGGTTTTTCCATGGGAGGCGTGATTGCTTCGACATTGGCCGCTAATCAATCGATTGATAAATTGGTTTTGCTCAGCCCGGCAGTCTTTTATTACTCACCGCGGCAGCTTTCCATCGAATTGAGGAAGCTAGGGCATGAATGGCTTCAAGGCAAACTTAAAGAAAATGCCCTATACATCCGCTATCATACAAAAATAAAGCATACCCCGTTATCTGCGGCCATGCAGTTCAGAAAGCTGGTCAGGCAATACCGCCCGCGCCTGCAAGATATTTCGGTGCCCGTTTTTATAGCACACGGTCTGCAGGATGGCATTGTCCCCCATAAGAGCACGCAGTATTTATACGAAACGGTATCATCAGAAGAGAAGATAGCCGTATGGATTGATGAATGCCATCATTTGATTTGTCATT
Source organism: uncultured Bacillaceae bacterium (assembly GCA_904501845.1). GTDB lineage: Bacteria > Bacillota > Bacilli > Bacillales > Pradoshiaceae > Pradoshia. The sequence continues at coordinate 5,041 of CAJGCH010000162.1, forward strand.
GTGAGAATAATGACTGGCTTTTTGGTCGAGTGTATGAATTCTTATGTGAATAAAAACCTCAAATATATCTTAGCAGTACACAATATTTGCAATCCGGCCATGTATTTGTTAACATTTAGTTAAATACATGCGTTTCATGAACATTTTCCAAATGAATTGGACCTTATGAACTCATGCTGCCGGAGGTACTTTCGGCCGCTTTTTTTTATGAGATCGAACCCTGTGCGACAGGAAAGATGAACTGACAAATGATCCTGTTTGACAGGAATGAAAAATATATTGAAGCAATTGTTAAAATAACACCTATTGAAAAAGGGGTAGAAAAATTAATGGCATTATTTAGTGAATTAGGAATTAGCCGTAACACGTTAAGAGCAGTAGAAAAAATGGGCTTTGAAGAAGCAACACCGATTCAATCTGAAACGATTCCGCTCGCATTAGAAGGCGGAGACTTAATTGGTCAAGCACAAACGGGTACTGGTAAAACAGCTGCATTTGGCATACCGATGATTGAGAAAATCGATGTTTCTAAGGATGAAATCCAAGGTCTTATTATTGCTCCGACACGTGAGCTTGCGATTCAGGTTTCAGAAGAACTCTACAAAATTGGTGCAGGCAATCGTGCACGCGTACTTGCCGTTTATGGCGGACAAGATATCTCTCGCCAAATCCGTGCGTTAAAGAAACGCCCGCATATCATTGTTGGTACTCCAGGACGTCTTCTTGACCACATCAACAGAAAAACAATCCGTTTGAATACTGTTCATACAGTTGTCCTTGATGAAGCGGATGAAATGCTAAACATGGGATTCATTGAAGACATCGAATCCATCTTGTCTTCCGTCCCAGATAACCACCAAACCTTGCTTTTCTCTGCGACAATGCCGGATCCAATCCGCCGTATCGCGGAAAGATTCATGCATGAGCCAAAAACGGTTCGCGTGAAAGCAAGAGAAATGACAGTGCCGGCTATCAGCCAATACTATGTTCGTGTTCCTGAAAGAGAAAAATTCGATACATTAACACGCTTAATGGATATCCACACACCTGAATTGGCTATCATTTTCGGTCGTACAAAACGCCGTGTTGATGAGCTTGCGGAAGCATTGAGTGTTCGCGGCTATACAGCAGAAGGCATTCATGGTGACTTAACACAAGCGCGCCGTATGTCCGTTCTTCGTAAATTCAAAGAAGGCACAATTGACGTGTTAGTGGCAACAGACGTAGCTGCCCGTGGTCTGGATATCTCAGGTGTAACACATGTATACAACTTTGATATCCCGCAAGATCCAGAAAGCTATGTTCACCGCATCGGCCGTACAGGACGTGCCGGCAAAGAAGGAATGGCGATTACATTCGTTACTCCGCGTGAAATGTCTTACCTTGAAGTTGTTGAGCGCACAACCAAGAAGAAAATGGAGCGCATGAAAGCACCAACTGTGACGGATGCCCTTGAAGGCCAACTAAGAACAGCGAAGGAAAAGCTGTACAATGCTGCATCTTCAGAAAATCTAACAGCATATCTGCCGCTTGCGAAGGAAATGCTTGAAGACCAAACAGCTGAAGATCTTGTAGCGGCAGCTTTGAAACTGTTCGTTAAAGAGCCGGATGAGAAACCAGTTACAATCTCCGAAGAGAGACCTTTACCATTCCGTAAAGAAAGCTCCTACAAAGGAAAAGGCGGAGGCGGCAAACGTCCGTACAATCGCGACAGCCGTTCTGGAGACAGAAAACGCAGCGGAGGCAATAGCCAAGG
>CAJGCH010000163.1 GCA_904501845.1 uncultured Bacillaceae bacterium
AATGGGGTGTCAATGAGCCCAGGGGCCACGGTCATAACGCGCACACCGCTCCGTGCCAGGTCACGGGCGAGTGGCAGGGTCATCCCGACGATGCCCCCTTTCGACGCACTATAGGCAGCCTGCCCCATTTGACCCTCAAATGCCGCGACAGATGCTGTGTTAATGATAACACCGCGCTCCCCTTCTTCATTCGGGTCATTTCGCACCATCTGTTCTGCGGCAAGACGAATGACATTAAATGTGCCAATCAAATTTACCTCAATGACCTTCTTAAAACGGCCAAGGTCATGAACCTTATCCTTTGATACGACCTTTTCACCTACCCCGATTCCCGCACAATTAATGACCGTATTCAGAGAGCCAAATTGCTTGATGCCCTCAGCTATGGCTTGGGTGATTTCCTCTTCACTAGTGACATCCGCTTTTTTGAACAACACCTGGTTATGGCCGAGCTTTTCTGCCAGGGCATGCCCCTTCTCTTCATTTTGATCGATGATGACCGCTTTCCCGCCACCATTTACAATCAATTCAACAGTCGCCTTCCCTAAACCGGATGCCCCGCCAGTCACGATTGCCGTAACTTCATTGATTTTCATCTTCCGACCTCCTTTAGATATTATGTTAAGCGTTCAATAATCGTTGCATTCGCCATTCCGGCTCCTTCACAAATGGCCTGAAGCGCATATCTCCCGCCTGTCCTCTCCAATTCATGCATGAGGGTGGTCATGACACGCGCACCGCTCGCGCCAAGCGGGTGGCCAAGCGCAATCGCTCCTCCATTCACGTTCAGCTTATTCAAATCCGCTCCGATCTCATCCAGCCAAGCGAGCGGCACAGGGGCAAACGCCTCATTCACCTCATACAAATCCATATCTTCTATCGTCAGGCCAGCCCTCTCCAAGACCATCCTTGTTGCCTCAATCGGCCCTGTAAGCATAAGTGTCGGGTCCGAGCCGACGACCGTACGGGCGACAAGCTTAAACCGAGGCTTTAAGTTAAGTTCCAAAGCCTTCTCCATAGACATCACCAGCACGACGGCTGCCCCATCACTCATTTGACTTGCATTCCCGGCATGGATGACTCCTCCTTCCTTAAAGGCTGCCGGAAGGGCAGACAGCTTCTCAAGGGAGGTTCCCCTGCGCGGGCCTTCATCCTGAGTGATAAGTGTTTTAGTACCGTCTTCTTCCGTGACCTCAATTGGCATGATTTCACGATCAAAACGCCCCTCATTTTGGGCTGTGATGGCGCGCTGGTGACTCAGCAAGGAAAACTCATCGAGCTTGGCACGGTCATATCCCCATTTTTCCGCTATCCGTTCCGCCGAGAGTCCTTGATTGATCAATTCATACCTATCTGAAAGCTCCTGGCTTGGACGGGATTCTCTCCTGGTTGATCCCATCGGAACCCTTGTCATGCTTTCCACCCCGCCCGCAACGACAATATCCATATCGCCTGAAAGGACGGCTTGAGCCGCGAAGTGAATAGCCTGCTGACTTGAACCGCATTGCCTGTCAATGGTCGTTCCCGGTACCTTAATTGGGAAATCCGCCGCCAGGGCTGCTGATCGGGCAATATTGAGGCCTTGTTCCTCCACTTGGGAAACACAGCCGATAATAACGTCTTCCACCAGTTCTGCCGATATTCCAGACCGCTTCACAAGTTCCCTCAACGCATGGCTCAACAGGTCATCGGGACGGATATCCTTAAATACGCCCTTCCTCTTGCCCACAGGTGTCCTTACAGCTTCAACGATTACTGCTTCTCTCATCTGTTCATTCTCCTTTACAAACCGATTTTCTTTGCAATTATTTGCTTCATGATTTCATTCGTGCCAGCATAAATAGATGTGACGGCAATATCCCGGTAGCGCCTGGCAATGGCATATTCCTCCATGAATCCATATCCCCCATGAAGCTGCATGCAATTCGCAACGAGACGCTTAGCCATGTCCGTCACCCACCATTTAGCCATACTGGTTTCTGTAACGACATCCTCTCCATCCATATGGCGGACAATCAAGTCATCAATGAAAGACCTGCCTATTGCCACCTCAGTCGCCATTTCCGCTATCTTGAATTGTGTGTTTTGCAGCTTGCTGATTGGCTTGCCAAACGCCTCGCGCTGTTTGACATACTCAACCGTTATCCTTAATGATTCTTCAGCTGCCGCTATTGCCTGTATGGCACACATCAGCCTTTCCTGCTGAAGCTTTTCCATCAAATAATAAAACCCTTTATTTTCTTCCCCTAATAGATTGCCAGCTGGCACTCTCGCATCCTCAAAGATTAGTTCAGACGTATCGCCTGCCGGCTGGCCGATTTTTTCTAATTTCTTGCCCCTAATGAACCCCGGGGTTCCTTCCTCAACAACGATCAGGCTGATGCCCTTATGGCCGGCACTCGGGTCTGTCTTGCAAGCGACGATGACAAGACCTGCTCTTAGCCCATTGGAAATGAATGTTTTCTCTCCGTTAATGATATAATGATCCCCATCGCGCACCGCCCTTGTCTGCAGACTGCCAAGGTCTGAACCAGTCCCCGGCTCAGTCATGGCGATGGCTGTCGAGTATTCACCGGTGATGCATTTCGGAATCCATCGCTGACGCTGCTCTTCCGTTCCGAAATCATATAAATAGGGGACGATAATATCATTATGTAAAACACAGCCGCCGATCCCGCTTTCAACCTTCTCGAATTCCTCTGCCAAAATGACGGAATAGATGAAGTCAGCATTGAATCCGCCATATTTCTCATCTGCCCATGGCACAAGAAACCCTTGCTCCCCCATTTTTTTGAAAAAGTCATCCGGCACATTTTTCTGCTTTGTCCACTCCCGGTAATAAGGGATGACCTCTTTTTGCAAAAACCTGCGGACAGAATCACGAAAAATGAGGTGCTCTTCCTTTAAATAACTGGCCATATATATTGGCTCCTTTTCATTGGAATGGATAAGAAGTTACACTAATACATAATGCAAGTTCTGTGCCAATCTCTTTCCTTACTGTGTATGAAGGAGCTTGGGCTCTATTGTCCGGAATCCAGACAGTATGTGAACGAGGTTGTTTAAATCAGGTCAAGAATGGGCGGGGTTCAATCAACACCCGCCCGATTCAATATTATTTAACCAAAATGGCTGATTGTTCATTCATTTTTTTGATTGCTTCTGCATATTCCTCTCGAAGTGTACCGACTAATTCTGCAATCGGCTTCACATCCTTAATGGAGCCAACTCCTTGGCCGGCAGACCAGATATCCTTCCATGCTTTTGATTTCTCATTTTCTGAATGAACGACCTTAATTTCACCTGTTTTTTCAAGATGGTTCGGGTCATAACCTGCCCGCTCAATGCTTGGAATCAGATAATTAGCCCGCACACCGCTTAGAGCATCGGTATAGAGGATATCATGCGCAGTTGATTGGATGAGCATGTCTTTATAACCCTCTGCCGCATTTGCTTCATCCGTCGCGATAAACCTGGTGCCCATATAAGCAAAATCTGCCCCGAGCATTTGTGCAGCAGCAATTTCCTGTCCGTTCGAAATGGTTCCAGACAGAATGATGACCCCATCAAAGAACTCTCTGATTTCAGCGACAAACGCAAATGGGTTCAAGGTGCCTCCATGGCCTCCTGCTCCATTGCAAACAAGAATAAGTCCATCGACGCCCGCTTCAATCGCTTTTTTCGCATGTTTAATGCTGATGACATCTGAGAAGACGGCCCCGCCGTATTCATGGACAACTTCCACTTCCTTGACCGGTTTGCCAAGAGAGGTGATGACTAATGGCACCTTATATTTCTTAATGGAAGCTAAATCTTCCTCATACCGCGGATTTGTATGATGGACGATAAGATTGACACCCCATGGTGCCAGCTTACGCCCTTCAGCTGCCTTGTTTTCCTCTTCAACGGTTTGGGTAATATGCTCAAACCATTGCTCAAGCTCTTCATTGGTCCTCGCATTCAATGTAGGGAATGTGCCAATCACTCCTGCTCGCATACTTGCCAGCACCATCTCTGTCTTTGATACGATAAACATCGGGGCCACAATCACTGGTAACGTTAAATCATCTTTTAGCTTCTTTAATACATCTGCCTTCATTCTTCTCCCATCCTTTCTCCATATCCATTGCTTTATTCCTTCAGTAACGGTACATCATATTTTTTTAATTTGTCATATAAGACTGAGCGGCTGATTCCTAGCAAAATACAGGCCTTGCTCTTGTTCCCGCCTGCGATCTCGAGCGCTTTTTGAATTGCGAATTGCTCCGCCTTTTCTAACATAGGCTGCTCAGTGACTTCCTCATCCTCCTGCAAGAAGATATCATAGCCGGCCTTCTTCAAAACATAATCCGGCAGATCCTCCAGCCGAACCTTGCCATTTTCAGCAAAAATCATGGCCCTCTCCCATACATTGCGAAGCTCGCGGATATTGCCGGGCCAATCATAATCCATGATGGCTTGTTCAAAGAGGGGCTCCCATCCTGTAATGCTCGTCCCGTTTTGGCGGTTGAACTCCTGGATGAAGGATTCACTTAGGAGCAGGATATCCTTTTTTCTTTTTCTAAGAGGAGGGATTTCAAAGGAGATGACATTCAATCTGTAAAACAAGTCCTCCCTAAACGTCCCCTCTGCCACCATTTTCTCAAGCGGACGGTTTGTGGCCGTGATGATTCTGACGTCCACCTTGATTCGCTCAGTTCCGCCAACGCGATAAAACTCTCGTTCCTGCAGCACGCGCAGCAGTTTTGCCTGAATGGACATGGACATATCCCCAATTTCATCAAGAAAAAGGGTGCCGCCATGCGCCATATCAAACTTGCCTATCTTTCCTTTATGCTTCGCACCCGTAAAGGCGCCGTCCTCATACCCAAAAAACTCTGATTCGAGCAAATGCTCCGGAATGGCCGCACAATTCACGGTAATGAAGGGGCCATTGCTATTAGTACTTGAACTATGGAGCGCATGGGCGAACAATTCCTTCCCTGTCCCGCTCTCTCCATAGACGAGGATGGTCGTCTTGCTTTTGGCTGCCTTTATTCCGCTTCGAATGAGCTTGTCCATTTGCTTGTCATTGGAAAGGATCTCATTAAAGGTGAAACGGGATTTCTCCATCCCTGCGCTTTTATAGCTCTCCCTTCGCCCATCCTCCGCACTCTTAAATGCTTCTCTCACCTCATGAAGCTGACGGTAGACAATCTTGCCGATTGCCCCGATAATCTTCTCGCCTTGATAGACTGGTATTCTGTGAACAAGATAATTGATTCCCTTCACTTCCATGAAATCGCTTACTTCCGCAACCCCTGTGTTCATCACTTGTGAAAGCTCAAGATGGGGAAGAATCTTACCGATCTTAGTCTTCTCTTTCAGCTCATGTTCGAGCTCAAACAATTCAGTCAAGGAAGGGCTAATAAAGGTAATCTCTTCTGCTTCATTAATCATAACCAATCCGTCGTAGGCATTATGAATCACTGATTTCAGCAGGGTCTCCCACTTTTTCTGCGATTCCAGCTCAGCGGATAGTTTCTCAAGCTCCGAAACGTTTTGAAATAAGGCAATATAGCCTTCTTTTTCTTCATCTATGCTGTATTTCGACAACCGTACAATATAATGCTGCTTGTGAAATACGAGCGGAAAATGGGCTTCGCGCGCTTCACCATGCTTGCTGGCAGGAGGCAAAAATGACTCCATGTCTTCGCCGATTATATCGTTCATAGGTACCCCGATCATCTCGGCGCATTTCTCGTTTGCAAAAATGATGGTCCCCTCTTCATTCGTCATGATAGCCCCAAGATTGGATGTATCCATGACTTTCTCGAGCTGACTTTTCAAGATATGCGTTTCCTTCACATAATTCATGACCGCATTCGCTTTCGTAAAAAGCCCAACCGGTTTCCCGCTTTTATTGATGATGATGCCTGTACCGACCCGGCTCTTTGCAATCATCGTCTCTAATAATTCAGAATCAACGTCCTCTAAAACGGTCCCGACTGCCTTTTTTATGTAGTCGCTGATTGGCGTATCCTTTGATACTTCTGAAAGGATCATTTGATACATCGAGCTTCTCGTAAAAACACCAATTAGCTTCCCTGAGTGATTGGTGACGGGGACTGTGTTCCATTTCTGGTTGTACATGATGTTAATGGCTTCCTCTAATGTGTTCGTCGGTGACAGACAATGTTCCAATGGACTCATTATGTCTTTTACCGATTTAATGTTTCATCTCTCCTTTCTCGTTGTATACATTATTAGGTTCAACAGATGCCTGGTGAACTCCTTTTTTCTTGTCGGCAAAAATAGAAATAGAGCAGATTCATGCCGCGAAAATGCGAGTATGAACCTGCTCCTGTGCGTTTAGGATTGAATGGTCTTCCTGTCACGTTCCTTTAAGACCGTCTTTAACATCTTTCCTGTTCCGGACTTTGGAATTTCGTCGATGAAGCAAACATAATCAGGCACCTTGTATTCGGCAAGCTTGCCAGCACAATAAGCTTTCACTGCTTCCTCGCTTAAATCCGGTGATTTCTTATTGATATAAGCGACAGTCTTCTCCCCGAAGACTTCGTCCGGCCGGCCGATCACCGAGCACTCTAGAATGCCCGGATGCTCATACAGCACTTCCTCAAGCTCTCGCGGATAGATGTTAAAGCCGCCGCGAATGATCATGTCCTTTTTACGATCAACAATGAAATGGTACCCTTCTTCATCATAATAGGCGAGGTCTCCCGTATACAGCCAGCCATCCTTTATCGTATTCTCTGTTTCTTCTGGCTTCTTATAGTATCCCTTCATCATA
>CAJGCH010000164.1 GCA_904501845.1 uncultured Bacillaceae bacterium
CCATTCATTTCCGGCAGCATGACATCAAGCAGGATAAGGTCGTAGGAGCTTTTCTGGAACATATCGAGACCCTCGCGTCCAGTATGGGCAATGGCTGATTCAAACTCTTCAAATTGCAATTCAAGCTGCAAAAGTCTAGCGAGCTGAGGCTCATCCTCTATGATTAAAATCTTCTGTTTCATTCGTCCGTTCACCTCAAATAAGAAGTATTGTCCCTTAATAATAGTATAGAACAAAAAGAGACAAACCCCTAAAAAGGATTTGTCTCTTCCTGCCGCTTTTTCATTTCTTCTGCTGTATAGATGATTCTCATTGGATTCCCGCCGACAAAGGAGCCAGGCGGAACATCTCGATGAACGAGTGTCCCGGCTGATACGATTGCGCCATCGCCAATGATGACTCCGGGAAGAATCGTTGAATTAGCGCCAACCATTACCTCATCGCCAATCTCAACCTCTCCCAGCCGATATTCGGTAATCAAATATTCATGAGCAAGGATCGTGGAGTTATAGCCAATGATTGAGTTGCGTCCAATCTTAATCATTTCCGGATACATGATGTCCGGCATGACCATGAAGGCGATGGATGTTTGGTCGCCAACCTTCATGCCTGTAAAGGTGCGGTATAACCAGTTCTTCAAACGCATGAAAGGGGTATAGCGCGCAATCATAAGAACAAGGACATTACGAAACACCTTCCAGAAGGAGACGGTCTTATATAGATGCCATAATGAGTTGCCCTCACCCTTCAGCGGATAACGCTTTGTTCTTCTCATGATTCAATAATTGCCAAGAGATCACGCATATTATCAAGCATATAATCCGGGCCATATTGCTCGAGATAATCTCTTCCTTTTAGCGTCCAAGCCACCCCTGCTGTTTTTGTGCCAGCATTTTTGCCCGCGAGGATATCATGGCTATTGTCCCCTACCATAATTGTTTCAGCAGCAGATGATCCAATCAGCTTTAAGGCAAGTTCAATCGGTTCCGGGTCTGGCTTTGTTTTCTTGACATCATCAAAGGTGACGACTACATCAAAGAATTGGTCCAGCCTCCCCTTAATCAAGCCGCGCTCGACCGCTTTACGCATTTTTGTCGTCACGATGCCCACTTTATAGTTGCGTTCCTTCAAGGCTAGAATCGTCTCATACACACCTTCGTATTCCTGAACCAACAAATCATGGTGGAAATGATTGTGCTCACGGTAATGCTCAATCATTTCCTCAGCACGTTCATGATCCAATCCGCTAAAGGTTTCCAGAAGTGACGGACCAATAAATTCAAACACGTCCTCACGCGTATATTGATTAGGATAATAATGATTTAATGTATGCAGGAAGGATGCGATGATTAATTCATTTGTATTAATTAATGTTCCATCTAAATCAAATAATAGCGTTGTGATTTTCTTCTCCACTAGGGTTTACCTTTCCTTTCTTTTCATCCAGTTTAGCCCAGATACGTGAGATGATCATCGCTAGCAGGATTGCCGTAACCAGTCTGATAATAAGGAGCGGGATGACAGGCACACCAAGCGGAATAAAGATGACGGTATCCTCAACGACCGCATGGCAGGCAACCAGAAAGATAAACGCAATCGTCATATCCTTCCTGCTGACACCATCCTCCCGAACCGCCTCGAGCATGACCCCTGCTCCATAAGCAAGCCCTATGACAAGGCCGGCGACTAATGTCATGGAGGTATTCTCCTTCATCCCAAGCATTCTTGTCACCGGCTTCATCCATTTTGAGAATAGATTCAGCCAGTTTAAGTCCTTCATGATTTGGATGACAAGCATGAGCGGGATGATAATCAGAGCAAGCTTCAGCGTACCAGTCGTCGCTGCCTCCAGACCATTCCATAGAATGGCCCAAATACCCGTAATTGACTCGTCGCCGCCAACCGCTCCTCCGTATTCAATAACCTCGCTGCCACCGTGCCAGACCAGGTTGATGACAACCGCCGATACAAGGGCAAGCCCAATTCGCGTCACTAAGACCACCCACAGCTTAACTCCGACCTTTAAGGCCACACTCGTTTCAATCAAGAGATTGTGGCAAAAGCTCAGCATAACCGCAATGATGAATACTTCCTTCACCGTCAAGGAATCAAGGGCAAGAATACCGCCGATGCCGGCATATAGATTCAAGAAGTTTCCTAGAACGAGTGGAATGGCTGCATCACCTGGCAAACCAAGCAGCCCCATCGCCGGGCTAATCAGATCAATCAGCCATGGCAAAAGGGGTGTATACTGCAAAATAGAGACAAGCAGCGTGATCGGGAAGATGACCTTTCCAAGCATCCACGTTGTCTTTAGTCCAGACTGCAAACCCTTAACCCAAGTACTTTTCGTCAAAAATGCTCCTCCTCTTCCCCCTTATGGCCTACATGTCAAGATACTTCTTCTCGGAATAACCCAGCTTTCTCCTAACAATAATTAAAACGACACCGACTAAGATAAGCACAAGAGATAATACCTGTGCCATACGGAGGGTGTCAAACAGCATCAAACTGTCTGTTCGCAAGCCTTCTACAAAAAATCGGCCGATTGAATACCAAATAACATAGGTCAAGAATAGCTCTCCTTGACGAAGATTGACCCTGCGCAAAGCGATAAGGATGGCAAATCCGACAAAGTTCCATACGGACTCATATAAGAATGTGGGATGATGGTAAGCCCCATTTATGTACATTTGATTAATAATGAAATCGGGGAGAAATAAGTTCTCTAAGAAACCGCGACTCACTTCACCACCATACGCCTCTTGATTGATGAAGTTCCCCCAGCGTCCAATTGCCTGCCCAAGAATGATGGAGGGCGCGGCAATATCAGCAAGTTTCCAGAAGGATAAGTTCTTTGCCTTAGCAAAAATAATCGTCGTGATGACGGCTCCAATCAATGCTCCGTGAATGGCAATCCCGCCATTCCAAATCTTCACAATATCCCCTAAATGATCTTTATAATAGGACCATTCAAAGATTACATAATAAATGCGTGCACTTATAATAGAAATCGGCACTGCATAGATGAGTAAATCAACAAAAACGTCCTTATCAAGCCCGCGTCGCTCTGATTCTCGGATTGCGAGCCAAAGCCCCAGGAAAACCCCCAGGCCAATGATAATTCCGTACCAATAGATAGATACCGATCCAATCTGAACCGCCACCCGGTCAATCGTACCAATCGTTCCCATTCTAATCGTCCACCTCTTTATTCATGTTTGTTCTCTTCAATCGCTTCGTTCAGCTTTTCCGTGAACTGCTGAGCTGTATTCACACCCATTCGTTTCAAGCGGTAATTCATAGCGGCCACCTCAATGATGACGGCGATATTCCGGCCTGGACGAACTGGTATATTCATACGCGTAATATTCGTGTCAATAATGCGCACCTTTTCTTCCTCAAGACCTAATCTGTCATAATTCTTTTGCTGATCCCAAAGCTCAAGATTGATGACGAGCGAAATCTTCTTATGGCTGCGAACGGCTCCTGCACCAAATAAGGTCATCACATTAATGATGCCCACTCCTCTGATCTCAAGCAAATGCTCAATTAATTCAGGTGAGGTTCCAACTAGTGTATCATCATCCTCTTGGCGAATTTCGACACAGTCATCTGCCACAAGGCGATGTCCTCTTTTCACAAGCTCTAGTGCTGTTTCACTCTTACCTACACCGCTTTTCCCAGTAATCATGACACCAACGCCATAAATATCGACGAGCACCCCATGGACAGCCGTTGTAGGCGCCAGTTTGCTTTCAAGGAAATTGGTTAAACGGCTGGAAAAGCGCGTTGTTTTCATCGAACTGCGGAGTACCGGTACCGATACCTTTTCTGCTGCCGTGATTAATTCTTGTGGTATATCAATGCCTCTTGTGACGATAATACAAGGGGTAATATCACTGCACAATCTCTCCATCCGGCTTGCACGTACATCCGGGTCAAGCCTTGAGAAAAACGTTAATTCAGTCATACCAAGGATTTGAACTCGATCAGCCGGATAATAATCAAAGTATCCCGCAATCTCAAGACCTGGCCTTGATAAATCACTCACTGTTATCGGTCTATTGATGCCTTCTTCCCCACTGATGAGTTCAAGCTGAAACTCTTCAATGAGATCTACTGTTTTAACTTTGGGCAAAAAAATTCCCTCCCTGAACATTATTAGGAAATCGTGTTTTCATTTTATCATTATTTCCTTCTAAACCCTACACTAACGACATATAATTCTGTTTTTCTGACAAAGGATGCGATAGGATAAGAAGAGAGATATTTATTTAAGGAGCTGAGAGAATGACCATACTAATCAAGAATGCAACTATCTATCTCGATGATTCCATACTCCAAGATGGTTATATATTAATTGATGGTGAAACCATTAAAGAAATCGGGCCCGCACATCAAGCTCCCGAACAAGCAGATGATGTATTAACCCTTACATCAAATGAAGTTGTACTGCCAGGATTTATTGATATGCATATCCACGGGGCTGGAGGAAGCGATGCGATGGACGGAACTGAAGAGGCTGTTGCACACATGGCAGCCATCCTTCCGAGAGAAGGAACCACCTCCTTCCTGCCTACGACTATGACCCAATCGCCCAGGAACATAGAACAGGCTTTACATACAATAGATCAATACAGCCAATCAGATAATATCCCTGGGAGAGCCGACGTGATCGGCATTCATTTAGAAGGCCCCTTCGTCAATCCTTCTAAAGCTGGTGCCCAGCCCGTTCAATATATAATGAATCCTGATCTACAACTCTTCAAGAAGTGGGAAGAGTTATCAAGCAATAGCATCAAGCAGGTTACACTCGCTCCAGAGGAACCAGGCGGCAGAGAATTGGTTGAATATTTGAACGAAAAAGACATTATCCCTTCCATCGGCCATACTGGTGCGACCTATCAAGAAGCGATGGAAGCCATCTCTCTCGGCGCCAGCCAAGCGACCCATCTGTTCAATCAGATGACAGGTCTTCATCACCGCGATATCGGTGCTGCAGGAGCTTCGCTTATGAATGATGCTATTTATGCTGAATTGATTGTTGATGGAATCCATGTCTCACCCGAGATGGTCAAGCTCTCTCTCAAGCTTAAAGGGGTTGATCGAACAATCCTGATTACAGATGCCATGCGTGCTAAAGGGCTTTCGGACGGCAAATACGATCTTGGCGGACAAGATGTATTCGTCAAAGGAAAGGAAGCCAGACTAGAAGATGGAGCACTGGCCGGCAGTATCCTCAAAATGAATGATGCCATAAAAAACATCATCACATTCACTGGCTGCTCTCTAAGAGATGCTGTACAAATGGCCGCTGCGAACCCGGCTAAGCAATTGAATATTTATGACAAAAAAGGGAGCATTGCCATCGGTAAGGATGCAGACATCGTCATTCTCGATGATGATTATCAGGTTCGCACAACGATTTGCCGCGGAAAAATTGCCTATAGAGGAGAGTAAGAGTTATGCCACAAGACAACATGAAGATTATCGTAGTGGAAGATTACAATGAAATGAGCAGAAAAGCTGCAGAGATACTCATTAAGAAGGTACAAGAAAAGCAAAATGCTGTACTGGGGCTTGCAACTGGCAGCACACCAGTCGGTCTTTATGAGGAGTTAATTAAAGACCATCAGACTACCGGGACAAGCTACAAGGATATTCATACAGTCAATTTAGATGAATATATCGGGCTCCCGAAAGAAGATAAAAATAGCTATTATACCTTTATGTGTGAACATCTCTTCAATCATATCGGGATTCCTGCGGAACATACCCATATTCCTAATGGTGAAACAAAAGATTTTCTCGAGGAATGCGACCGATATGAAAATATCATCGAATCGCTTGGCCAAGTTGATCTCCAAATACTTGGAATTGGTTCAAACGGACATATCGGATTTAATGAACCAGGCAGTTCGTTTACAGGAAAAACACATATCATTGACCTAAAGGAAAGCACTCGCCAGGCAAACGCCCGTTTCTTCGAATCGATTGATGAGGTACCAAAGCAAGCCATCACGATGGGTGTTGGCACCATTATGAAGAGCAAGGAAATCCTCCTCCTAGCCTCAGGCACGGCAAAAGCTGAGGCGATTCACGGGACGATTCATGGAGAGATAACAGAAGAGCTGCCAGCAAGCATCCTGCAAACTCATCCTAATGTTACACTAATTGTTGATAAAGACGCCTATTCTTTATGTGAATAAGACAGAAAAAGGACAACCTGACTTTCGGTTTGTCCTTTTTTCTTTGCAATGGTCCCATTCCTAGGCTTGTCTCATATGATAAGAACAAAGGGAAAGGAGGTTATAAGCTTGAAGATTGTTCTAGATGCCGGTCACGGCTTTTCCACTTTAGGGAAGCGGACACCAGATGGAATGAAGGAATATGAGTTTAACCGGGCAGTTGCTGCCTATGCAAGGGGTTTCCTCTCTGATTATACCGATCTGGAGGTTTTGTTCACACATAGCGATATGGAGGATATCCCTCTGGAAGAGCGGACAGAAAAGGCGAACAGACATGGAGTTGACTGTTTCCTATCCATTCATGCTAACGCGGCAGGTGATGGCGGCTGGCATGAAGCAGAGGGAATCGAGACATACATCCACACATCCAATCCAGAGGATGCCCATTCACTAGCTTCCAAAATTCAAGAAAAGCTCATCGCCTTGACCGGACGCAAAAACCGCGGTGTAAAGACAGCCAATTTTCATGTCCTGCGCAAGACAAAGATGACGGCCGTCCTCGTTGAATGCGGGTTTATGACCCATAAAGAGGAAAGC
>CAJGCH010000165.1 GCA_904501845.1 uncultured Bacillaceae bacterium
ATTATCATGATCTTGCTTGTTGCTGGTTCATTGGCTGGGATACTTGGCATGATACTAGCTGTTCCGACGTATGCGGTTGTTAAGACAATCACGAAAAATATTGTCCGGCTCTTTAAGCTCTACAGGACAAGGCATACAGTCATTACGGAGGATACTTGATTATCACATTATGAAAAAGTAAAAAAAACACACGTGAAAATTCACGTGTGTTTTTTTGATCACTCAACCGTAGTGCTTGATAGAGGCTGGGTAAAAAGCTGTTGTTCCCCTTCTGGCGAACTGCTAAGCGCTGGAAGCGGTTGGGCCTCCCGCGGTTTTTTACGGATCTCAAGATAACGAATATGATGTTCCTCCATATCGATGATGGTTAGCTCGTAATCGTCGATCTCGAGCATATCACCAAGCTTTGCCTCATACTTTTCAGTCAGAACCCATCCGCCTATCGTATCAATATCGGAATCATCAAGGTCAGTGCCGAGCAAGTCGTTAATCTCACTGAGCAGAACCTTCGAATCAACAATGTAAGATCCATCCGTATTCTTGCGGATTTCAGGAATCTCATCATTATCAAATTCATCTCGAATCTCACCAACAATTTCCTCGACAATGTCTTCGATAGTGACCAATCCGGATGTGCCGCCGTATTCGTCCATCAAAATCGCCATATGAATCCGTTCGGATTGCATTCTTACAAGTAAATCGTGGATTGGAATGGTATCAATGACATGAATAATCGGCCGTATATATTCTTGAATGGTTGAATTTGAAATACTTTCATCGATGACAACATCGGTCAGAACCTCTTTAACATTCACAAGCCCGATGATATGGTCTTTGTCACCATCAATGACCGGGTAACGAGTGAATTTTTCCTCGTGATAGAGTTCAATGAAGTCCTGAATGGAGTCCTCTTTAGACAAGGAAACCATCTCTGTTCGAGGAGCCATGATTTCTTTTGCAACCCGGTTATCAAATTCAAAAATATTATTTACATATTTAAACTCAGATTGGTTAATTTCGCCGCTCTTATAACTTTCTGAAAGTATAATCTGCAATTCCTCTTCTGTATGGGCAATCTCATGCTCTGAAGCTGGCTGAAGGCCCAGCATCCGAACAATCAATCGGGCAGAACCATTAAGCAGCCAAATGAATGGATACATGATTTTGTAGAATGCCATAAGAGGTCTTGAGAAAAGAAGAGAGATTGCTTCCGCTTTTTGAATGGCGATCGTCTTTGGAGCTAATTCACCAATCACGACATGGATAAACGTAATCAGCAGAAAAGCGATAAGGACGATGAGTGGCGTTGTAACAGATTCAGGCAAGGACAGAAGCGTGAATAATGGAGAGAGAAGTGATTCGAAGGTTTCCTCCCCAATCCAGCCTAAAGCAAGAGCCGTAATGGTAATCCCTAGCTGACAAGCAGATAAATACTCATCCAGATTTGTAATGATGCTTTTGGCATCTATTGCTCTTCGGTTGCCTTCTTCCATCAACTGATCAATTCGCGAAGAGCGAATCTTGACAATCGCGAACTCTGACGCAACAAAGAATGCGGTTAGCGCAATCAAAATGGCTATAAAAACCAAATTCCATATGTCCAATAAATTTCCTTTAACCGCGTTTAGGCGGCAAAGGAGTCACCTCCTGTGATAATAAGCTGTTAACAGCTGTATGGTTAATCGTTAAAGTGCAAGTAATGTCGGTAGGTTTACTGGCCATCAACTTCCCATGTAAATCCCCCCTTTAAAATAAAGAGAAGTAAGTGGAAAATAGTTATTACTTTTTATTATATTAAATTTTTTGGTGAATAGCATTTTTTTTAGGCACATTTTTAAAAACAAATCAGTTTTTATAAAAATAAGAAAAAATTCCCTTTATTTTTCCGTATAGTTTAGTACAATTTAGATATTGTGAGTTCAATTGAATCGTATCAGCTGGTGTGTTGATGATGACTGGCTGTTTTTAAGTCATCTATCCTGGGAAAACGACAATTAGCGGTTGTGTGTGTCTGTATGCAGACGTTTGCTTGGCTTTTATTGGGGCTTTTCTCCAGGATATAGCAGAACTCAATAATAAAACATTTCCAAAAAGTCAAGTATCTTGCTCATGAGGTGTTTGGGTAAAGGAATTATGGGTAAATGAGTACTGGTTGGCAAAAAATCATAAGGTGGAGAATGTGAGAATGGATATCGTATCTAAGTTTAAGATACAAGGAGTTAAAATCGAGAAAACCAAATCCCGAGATGAAATCTTCTCTAGCTTGGTTTGTTCAGAATCAGGCTTTAGTGAATTATTGCAATATCCCTATCCTCTAAAAAAACAGATAGAGGCAAAGAGCCATTAAGATGAATCATACATACATTGATTATGTTTAATCATAGAAGCTGATAAATCATAAGACGCTATAAGCGTCTTTTTTGCTGTGTTCGATTGTTTGCAGTGTAAGTAGTGCACGGATTAACCAGGATTGGACTTCCACCTTTTGATTTATATGGAATTCTATATAATCACTGTAATTATTACCATTGTTGTTTCACGTTATTTTTACTAATATTATATTGGTAAAGGGAACTTTAGTATATTAAAAGAGCAAATCTTATCTTCCCAAACATTCTGCCCCCTTACACGGGGTATTTTTATGGCTTGCGGTAGTGGAGGACTAAACAATTCGTTAAATTAAGAGGAGGTCATCTATGAAGCTAACAATAAAAATCATTACAGGGTTAATAACGGGTATATTGGTTGGTTTAGGTCTCAATCAATTTTCACCTGAACTATTTAAAATCTTTGATTCATATCTTTTTGAACCAATTGGTTCTTTATTCATCAACGCTATCACGATGTTAGTGGTACCAATCGTCCTCATTTCCATCACTTTAGGAACAGCGGGTCTTGGTGATCCGAAAAAGTTGGGCCGTATTGGCGGAAAGACAATGTTATATTTCCTATTTACAACTGCTTTTGCCATCACTATCGGTATTGGACTTGCTTTGTTAATCAAGCCGGGTGCCGGCTCTCAAGTAAATATCTCTGCTGCTGAATACACTGCTAGTCAAGCTCCCTCAATAATTGATACTCTCATAAATATTATTCCGAAAAACCCGATTCAAGCCATGGCAGAAGGAAATATGCTTCAAGTAATCGTTATGTCTATTTTCTTTGGACTTGGAATCTCTGCCCTCGGTTCAAAAACGAAGGGCCTTATTGATTTATTGGAACAGGGGCAAGAATTAATGGTCTACCTTGTTAACCTCATCATGAAGGCGGCTCCTTATGCTACTTTTGCTCTTGTGGCAACGGCAGTCGGAAGCCAAGGAATTGCCGCTATTAAGAGCATGGGTCTGTACATGATTGTAGTGGTCTTGGCTCTCCTGATTCATACAGTTATTGTATACGGTGGAGCGATATCCCTGCTTGGCCGCAGTAATCCGCTGGATTTCTTTAAGAAGTTTTTCCCGGCCATTGCAGTCGGATTCAGTACGTCTTCAAGTAGTGCAGCCCTTCCAGTGGCAATGGAAACCGCCCAAAAAGCGCTGAATGTACCAAAGAGCATCAGCAGCTTTGTTCAGCCTCTTGGGGCAACGATCAATATGGACGGAACAGGAATCCTTCAAGGGGTTGCGGTTGTTTTTATTGCACAAACATATGGGGTTGAATTGACAATCCCTCAATTACTAACGGTTATCCTGACAGCCGTTTTGGCTAGTGTCGGGACAGCAGGTGTGCCGGGAGCCGGACTAATTCTTCTCGCGATGGTACTCGAACAGGTGGGCTTGCCGGTCGAGGGAATAGGGCTGATTCTTGGAATTGACCGCTTATTGGATATGACGCGTACGGCCGTAAATATTACAGGTGATGCTTCCTGTGCTGTGATTATTGCTCAATCAGAGAAGAAATATGAAGCAAGTGAAGAAGAAGCATCAGAAGAAATGGAAGAAATGACTGCGTAAGGAAATCTCCTTGCTATTGGGAATCCTTTCTAGTATCATATAAGAAAATGAATATAATTTTATTCCACAAGGGGAGCCCTAGAGGCTGAGAGTGAATGTTCGAATTCTGACCCTCCGAACCTGTTAGATAATTCTAGCGTAGGAATGTGGCGGATATATGCTATTTGTTAAAGAGCAATGTGTGCCATTTTGGGCATGCATTGCTTTTTTTTCATTTAAAAGGCCCGTTTTCTCGAGAGATTTAGGTACTCCTCAAATAAGAAAGGAGAACAAACATGAGAAATAATCGATTACTGTATTTAGTCGAGGTGGCCATTTTTGCGGCCATGGCATTTGTTTTTGATTTGCTTGGAAACATCATGTCCTTCAGTTTATGGGCACAAGGGGGAAGCGTTTCAATAGCCATGGTTCCAATCTTTTTAATGGCGCTGCGATGGGGGGTAAAAGGCGGAGTCGTGACCGGGCTGTTATTGGGTTTATTGCAAATCGTGTCAGGAACGGCTTACATTTTGACTCCTGTTCAAGGGATTCTTGATTATATCATCGCTTTTTCGGCGGTCGGATTATCAGGGCTTCTGTTCAGTTTAATCCAAAAGAAGGATAATAAAGGAATTACGAATGCACTTTATGTAGCGTTCGGGATTCTTCTCGGAAGTGCTTTGCGTTTTCTTGCCCACTTTATAGCAGGGATTGTTTTCTTTGGAGCGGGTGCTGCAGATGGTCAATCTGTTATCTGGTTCTCGCTGTTATACAATCTGTCCTACTTGCTTCCAAGTGTCCTAGTGTCTGGGGGAGTCATTCTGCTGCTCTTTTCTTCGGCGCCTAGGCTGCTGTTAAAGAAGCCAGCTCATTAATAGTACGTCAATAAGGAAATAATAAAACCGCCAAAAAAGACTGTTAAAAGTTCTTTTCTGGCGGCTTGTTTTTTATTCGTAATACGTTGTCAGTGATTCGATTGGCAGGCGTGTCGTGTTAAATGCTGGCGCAGCAGCCTTGCCGACAGCAATTAGAGTAATTGGGAAGAGATGATCCGGGAGATTGAAGCGCTTGGCGAATGCATCTTTATCAAAACCGCCCATTGTGATGGTATCATATCCCCTGTCTTTTGCGAGTAGCATGAATTGCATAGCAATCGCACCGGCATCATAGGCAGCGATTTGCATTAATGTTTCCTTCGGCATAGTTGGATACATATTCAATGTTTGTTTGATAGTCCGATCTGCGATTGATTGATCCATATAGCCTTTTTCAACATTAAGAGAGTAGATTTTTTCTACATTTTTATATGCTTCAATATCTCCTAAAACAGCGACTATAGCAGAAGAATCCTCGATTTGTGCTTGGTTGAATCCAATCGTTCTTAATTCTTTCTGAAGCTCTTTATTTTGGATGACGATGAAGCGCCATGGCTGTAAATTGCTTGAGGATGGCGCATTGGAAGCAAGGCTTAACAAGTCGAGAATTTCATCCTTCTTAATCTTAAATTCAGTGTCATAACTCCGAACGGATTTGCGCTGCTTAACTAATTGTTCTAATAGTGACATAATTACTCTCCTTATAAACTTACTTAAAGTTAGTTTCTATATTGGATAACTTACCATTCGTAAGTTAATATGTCAATGTATTAGATTCGTGTTATGATGATAAGAGCATAAAGATGGGGGCGATTTATATGCCAGAAGCCACAGACAATAAACCAAAGTGCCATATATGCAGCGATTTTCATAAAACAATTGAATTCATCGGCCGGAAATGGATGGGAATCATTATTTATTCATTGCTAGACGGGCCGAAAAGATATCATGAATTAACCGGTATGATTGAAGGCATTTCAGATAAACTCCTGACAGAAAGATTAAATGAGCTAGTTAAGGAAGAATTAGTGAAAAAGAGCTATTTGGATGGTTCTTTAAAGAAAGTCCAATATGAATTGACACCCAGCGGGGAAGCGCTAAAAGATGTAGTTGTATCCATTCATAAATGGGTTGAATATAAAAAACAGCTGGAGAAATGATTATAGACAGCCGCGGAATCCTATTCGTGAGAGGAGGATTCTTCGGCTTTTTGTTTTGTCTATTTTTGTTTTGGGGACTAAGAAAGCTAATAGAGAATAGAGACTTATCATCAAGAGCATACCGCTGAAATATCCAAGCAAGATAATAAATCCAGAAAATATTCAGAACTAAATATGTTCTCAGGTTTTTATCTTGTCATTCAAGGGAATAAAAAAAATCAGTAAATATATACAAATTGTCACCAAATTTCCATTTATTTCTATTATAATAGTTTTAGTGATTCGTTTATTGTAAAATATTCCATAAACATAGTTTTGTATCATACATTAATTGAGAAGAGGGATGGCATGACGAAGGATGAAATAATTCGTTTAATATCAGAACGCATGAGATTAATCCGTGTTGAGGTTGATTATACACAAGATAAGATGGCAGAAATCATCGGAATTTCTAAGAAAACACTTGTACAGATTGAAAAGGAAAGAAATGAGGCCAGCTGGACAACTGTTGTGGCAGTCGTATCTCTTTTTCGGGAAACCTTGACAGTACAAACACTTTTCGGAGGAGACCCGCTTGAAGTGATAGAAACTGTTTCGAGAGAAAGCATTGATTACCGAAAGGAAAAGATGCTGGGGGGGAAAATGTGGTGGAAGGATATTGCTTTGGAGAAGGGGTATATATTCCAGCAAAACATGATCAGCCAGCATTATCGAATCCTGGATGATGACCAATATCGCATTTTCAGTTCATTGGATAGAGATGTTACGGAGCAGAAGTTCAAGGAGCTGGTGAATCGTGTTGGGTAACATCATTTGAGCGG
>CAJGCH010000166.1 GCA_904501845.1 uncultured Bacillaceae bacterium
GCTTTATCATCTGCACCCAGAAGAGTCGTGCCATCCGTTGTAATCAATGTTTGACCCTTATACCCAGTCAGCTCTGGGAAATCCTTTGGTGACAGGATGATATTGAGGGCTTTGTTCAGGACAATGTCCCCGCCATCGTAGTTTTCGATGATTTGAGGGTTTACATTTGCTCCTGAGAAATCCGTGGCTGTATCAACATGCGCAAGAAACCCGATGGTCGGCATTTGCTTATCCGTATTCGCTGGCAAGGTCGCAAATAAATAGCCGTTTTCATCTAAGGTGATTTCTTGCATGCCAATGGCAGCAAGTTCATCCTTTAGCAGGTTCAATAAATCAAATTGTTTTTCTGTGGATGGGCAAGATAAACTTGCCTCATTTGATTGGGTATCCACCTTTACGTATGTAAGAAATCGTTCAACTAATCTGTTGTTCATTATGTTCATTCATCTCCTTTATGTGTTCTATTATAGCGAAAATTTTATTATTTCAGCAAAAACTTATCGTCATTCACTAGGTTTATTTTTCCTTTAATATGTTTATTTATTTCTCATATTTATTTTAATATAATGATTTGTGAAAAAGAAAAGAGGGAACCTGTGCCAATCGGCTTTTCTGTACTCTTACAGAGGAGCCTAAAATCGCAGGAGAGAAGGGTGTGTCGACATGTTTACGATTGGAAGCAGAACCGTCAAAACGGCAATTGGGGCCATGATCGCCTTATCCATTGCCCAGCTGATTGGCTTTGAGAATGCGAGCACCGCAGCTGTAATCACGCTTTTAAGTGTCCAAAGCACACAGCGAAAAAGCATCCTGATTGCTTGGCGAAGATTGCTGGCTTGTTTAATAGGCATGGGACTGGCTATTTTGATTTTTGAAGGCTGTGCATATACCCCTGTCGCAGTAGGGCTTCTTTTATTTATATATGTGCCTCTAATGGCGAAGTTTGGGTTACAGGATGGAATTGTGCCTGGCTTTGTGATTGTGATGCAGCTTTATATGTCATACGCGATTACGGAGGCACTTCTCATCAATCAATTATGCATCGTGCTGATTGGTATCCTTGTTGCCTTGCTCTTTAATTTATATATGCCAAGCGTCGAAGGAGAACTCAAGAAAATCACGCAAGAGCTTGATGGCAATTACGAAATCATTTTCCTGCAATTCAGCCGCTTCATCCGTAAGAAGGAGAGAGTTTGGAATGATGAATATATTATCCGAACGAAAAGGCTGCTGGAGAAGGGGATCGATTTAGCGAGAAGGAGTGAGGAGAATTCCTTCTTTAAACGAGAATCATCTTATCTTTCCTATTTCACGAAGCGAAAGCAGCAATTCCAGTTTGTAGAACGGATGGTTCCGCTCATTATTCAATTGCCGACTGCCTTTGAGCAAAATGAAATGATTGCCGATCTAGTCGAAGAATTTGCAGCAAATTTAAAAGATGTCAATCAGATGCAAGAGAAGCTTCAAGCATTAAGGCTGAGGTTTGAAGGGATGGAACTCCCGAAAACGCGTGAAGAATTTGAAACGAGAGCGGCTCTCTTGATTTTGATGAACAAAATAGAGCAGTTTATCGAGATTGAACCCTCTGTCGCTTAGCAGATGGACTCTTATACTGTACATAAAAATGGGTGCCCTACCAGCTGGGGCACCCATTTTTGGCTGATTATTTGATTTTTACAAGTGAGGGTTGAAGGCTTTCGCAATACTCCCTAAGCAGCTTCCATCCGGAGTCTTCCTTTCTGAAACGCTGGATAAACAGCTTGACGACATCTTTTGGGAACCCATCCATCTCAAAGGTAACCCAAAACATGGCGATGACCTCCTGTTCTGATGCTTGAGCGGTCTTCAGCGGATGGAATGTCCATTTCGGGTCATGTCCGCAGTATTCATCAAATGCTTCTGCCCAGCCTAAGCATGCTTCCTTATAGCCCCAATCCGATACCGTCCCGTCCGCCATGGCCCAGCGAACTTTAATCTCAGGTGAGAGGCAGGCAATCATTTCTTCTGTGTGACAGCTGTTCCAAATCCGCTGGAACTCGACAAAGAACTGTTCAAAGTCATCAAGAAGTGTATTTTCCATTTGGCTCCTCCCAAATATGGTTTACGAACTTTATTCAATATTCTCGCCTTCTGGGACGATTCCCTTTCTTTTTGTCATGAAAATGTTAATTATGCAAGAAAAATGGTAGGCGAAGAATAGTTAGGATTTATTTACCCAAAAGTGAGAGATAATAAGATAAGTATAATGAGTGAAAGAAATATTATCATAATGTCAGAATAGAACTAGCAAAAAGAGGGCTGGAATAAATTGAAAAAAGTAAAAATGTGACTTATAATGAAAACGTTTCCAGCATAAAATATATAATTTGGAGGGATCGTTATGGCAACCACCTTAAGTCCCAACATCAGCCCGAAACTCGCAAAATTTCTAGAGGGCACAAAACAGTTATATATCAATGGAAAGTTCGTGGATTCAGCAGGGGGCAAGACATTTGATACCATGAATCCGGCAACAGGAGAAGTGCTGGCAAAGGTCGCAGAAGCCGAGTCTGAAGATATCGACCTCGCTGTCAAGGCAGCACGCAAGGCATTTGATGAAGGTCCATGGAGCAGGATGAGTGCCTCACAAAGAAGCCGGCTTATTTATAAGTTAGCAGACTTAATGGAAGAGAATAAAGTAGAATTAGCTCAGCTTGAGACATTAGATAACGGAAAGCCTTATTCTGAAACATCGAAAGCAGACGTTCCTCTCGCTGTCGAGCATTTCCGTTATTTCTCCGGATGGGCTACTAAGATTGTTGGACAAACCATTCCTGTGCAAGGGAATTATTTCAATTATACAAGACATGAGCCGGTAGGGGTTGTAGGACAGATTATCCCTTGGAACTTCCCGCTTCTTATGGCTGCATGGAAGCTGGGGGCTGCCCTTGCGACTGGATGTACGGTCGTGTTAAAACCGGCAGAAAACACACCGCTTTCTGCTTTGTATCTAGCTGAGCTGATTCAAGAAGCCGGATTCCCGGATGGGGTAGTAAATATCGTTCCGGGGTACGGACCAACTGCCGGGCAGCCGCTTGTTGACCATCCTGATATCGATAAGATCGCCTTCACTGGCTCAACGAAGGTCGGGAAATCCATCATGCGCTCGGCTGCCGATACGTTAAAGAGGATTACGCTCGAGCTTGGCGGGAAATCCCCGAACATTATCCTGCCAGATGCTGATTTAACGAAGGCTGTACCAGGCGCTTTGATGGGAATTATGTTCAACCAAGGTCAAGTATGCTGTGCAGGCAGCCGTCTGTATGTCCAGAAAAAACTGTATGACAATGTCATGTCAGACCTTGTCGCTAATACGAAGAAAATTAAGCAAGGAAATGGATTGGAAGAGGGCACGACAATGGGCCCGCTCATTTCCTCAACCCAGCAATCCCGTGTTAAAGGGTATATTGATAAGGGAATTGAAGAGGGGGCAGAAGTGCTCACAGGAGGGGATATCCCTTTTGAAAAAGGCTATTTTGTCTCGCCTACCATTTTCGCTGATGTCAATCACAGCATGACAATTGCTAAGGAAGAAATCTTTGGCCCGGTCGTTGCGGCCATGCCGTTCGATGATATTGATGATTTGGTCGAGAAGGCGAATGACAGCATGTATGGTCTAGCGGCGGGTGTGTGGACTCAAGATATCAAGAAAGCCCATTATATCGCTCATAAGCTGAAAGCAGGAACGGTTTGGGTCAATACGTATAATACCTTTGATGCTGGTTCCCCGTTTGGCGGCTATAAGCAGTCTGGTCTTGGACGTGAAATGGGAAGCTACGCGCTTGATAATTATACAGAAGTGAAGAGTGTCTGGATTAAC
Organism: uncultured Bacillaceae bacterium; assembly: GCA_904501845.1. Taxonomy (GTDB): domain Bacteria; phylum Bacillota; class Bacilli; order Bacillales; family Pradoshiaceae; genus Pradoshia. The sequence continues at coordinate 3,860 of CAJGCH010000166.1, forward strand.
ATGAATTAATAGGAAAGCGGTGTACAGCTCAATGCTGTACACCGCTTTTTAACCGTTTAGACTCTGTTAAACAGCAATGATGGTGACATCAATGTTTCCTCTTGTCGCCTTTGAATATGGGCAGACTTGGTGGGCCTCTTGAGCAAATTTTTCGGTTTCCTCTTTTGATAAATCTGGAATAGATACATCAAGCCGTACGGCCAGCTTAAATCCGCCGTCAGCCTCATCCTTTCCGATGGTTACGTTAGAAGTCACAGTTGTATCTGCTTTGATGCGATTTTTACGCAATACGAGGTTAAGGGCACTGTCATAGCAAGCAGCAAATCCAGCGGCAAAGAACAGTTCAGGATTGGCGGCTTCTTCTCCGGAGCCTCCCAAAGCTTTTGGCTGCCGTACATCCAGATCAATGATTCCGTCCTCAGATTTTACATGTCCTTCTCGTCCGCCTGTTGCAGAAACAACGGCTGTATATAATGGTTCCATTTCTTTCATCCCCTTTTCTAAGCAATTAGTAGACTTTTCCCTCCTGCCTGCTTCATAAACTGTATATGGACACAAAAATTTGAAATGATGCTATTAGGATAAAAAAGGGGGATACCTGAATTTATTAAAACGCGTTGGCGATTCATTCAATAACGGCTAATTAATGCAGGTATGAAGCGGGTTTGATGCAACCGGATAATGATTCGTTTGTGGGAGAAACTTGGAAAAAAGTTCATCGTTCATAGATTACTATTGGACAATGAGAATATAATAATAGAAAAAAGCAATCGGAAAGAGTGAGCATATGGAAACGGAAGTTTTGAAGATCTTTAATGAACAAGGCCATCAGATTGGAACAACAACACGTCAGGAAGCGCATGAAAAAGGTCTTTGGCATGAGACTTTTCAAGTGTACATCATGGATGGAAATGAGCAAAATCGTTCCCTTTATTTGCAGAAGCGGAGTCCTTTTAAAAAGAATTTCCCCGGTTTATTCGATATAACAGTCGCTGGCCATCTATTAGCAGAAGAGGCGGTTCAAGATGGGGTGCGGGAGATAGAAGAGGAAATAGGCATACGAGTGAATTTTGAGGAGCTTGGGTATCTCGGGACAATTCAAAATATCATTACAACCGATAGGATGATAGACAAGGAATTCAGCCATGTCTACTTATATGAATGCAAGGAACCGATGGAATCATTTATCCTGCAGCCCGAAGAGGTTGAGGGAATGGTAAGAGTGAGTCTTAATGAATTTATTCGATTTTATTATGGTAAATGCAGCCAAATGCAAACAGAAGGATTTACGGTTGATAAATACGGGAAAAAAGCATGGTATAAACATGTGTTAACGAAGGAAGACTTCGTCCCCCATGCTGAGGATTATTTTCTCGCAGTTGCTAAGGCGATTGACAATTATCTGCAAGAAGCATGTTAGATTTCAATGAACAATCAAACGTCCAGCGGAGCAGGAGGATACACATGAAAAGATTGAGAGGGTAGGGATAACCATGAAAAAATTTCTTGTCTATGGTGTCATCATCGCTTTTATTGATATTTTCATATTTGCTCTATACCGTGATGTGCAGCTCTTGCCGGTATTGACCGGCATTACCGGCGGAATCAGTTTGCTTATAGCCCTGCTGATGGTCGGGTCTGAACCTTCAAAGGAACTAGCCGATGACTTTGGTAAAACGATGCATCTAAAATCTACATGGTCGAACAGTTATCTGCTTGTGGCGCTGCCAAGCTTGATGGTTTGCCTTCTTTCTTCACTGGTGATTTACTTGTGAATACATACATAGTTGTTTATGAATTAACCGCCACCGCTTAAAACATATAAATTAGAAACAAGGAGAGATCTCATGTTTAAGAGAATCGTTCAAACGAAGGAAGCGTTACAGGAGCTTCTTGGCACACCAAGTCCTCTTGCTATCCATAAAGTAATCGAGGGCTTGGATCGTCATTGCGAGACGTTTATCGCCCAGTCTCCTTGTTTGCTTTTAGCCACGGCGGACAAGTCGGGGAAATGTGATGTCTCACCACGAGGAGATCAGCCTGGATTTGTATCTGTATTAGACCGTAAACATTTACTGATTCCTGAACGAAGAGGGAATAAGCGGTTTGATTCACTCTATAATATCCTCGAGAATCCCCATATAGGCATGATATTTCTCATACCTGGCTTAAGGGAAACGCTAAGGGTTAATGGAAAAGCGGCAATCGTTATGGATGAGGAATTACTGGCACCGCTTGCGGTGTCAGGCAAAACGCCTGCGGTTGGAATAGGGGTAGAGGTGGAGGAGTGCTTCATACACTGCGGAAAGGCGATGATTCGTTCTAATCTTTGGAATCCGTCTTCTTGGATTCCTGATGAACAGCTGCCGAGAGCTGCGGAAATCCTCGCTGCCCATGCTAAAAAAACGGCCCAGACTGAACAAGAAATTGAAACTGGCTTAAATGAAGCATATACCAAAAGAATATATTAAACATGATCCCCCAACGATGATTCTTAATTCATTGTTGGGGGGTTCTTTTATCTGAGTTGAGCGCCAAGAAATTTGGCTAACTCATGCATACCGTATTTGCCTGCTCTGTTTTCAGCATCAGAATTATAATTTGTATTCGTGTTAATGTCATACGTATAGATGGTGCCGGCTGCATCCTTGATAAATTCAATGCCCGCAACATCAATTTTCGCCTCGCGCAGAAAGCTTTCGTATTGTTCAATGATAGGATCATGGAAATCTTCCAGGATGACAAATTGAGGCTTTGCTTCAACTGGTTCACCTGTCGGACAGAACATGTCATTGATTTGGCAGGCATCAGCTGGACATAGCTCAAAGCCTGTTGATGTGTCGACGTTGACAGCATAGAAGAATCTTCCGCCAATAAATTCAGCTCTTGTTATGGAAGAATCGGGAGATTGAATGTATTCC
>CAJGCH010000167.1 GCA_904501845.1 uncultured Bacillaceae bacterium
GCCAGCCCTAGCTGCTACGAATGCTGCCGTTGGATGAGGAGTCGTTACGATAATCTCCTTACAAGACGGGAGCATGGAATGCACATCCAGTGCTACATCTCCCGTTCCTGGAGGAAGGTCAAGAAGCAGATAATCAAGCTCTCCCCACTCGACTTCCTGGAAGAAGTTATTGAGCATTTTTCCGAGCATTGGACCTCTCCAGATGATTGGCGCATTATCCTCAACAAACATTCCCATGGAGATAACCTTTACCCCCATACGGTTAACCGGATAGATACGCTCATCCTTAACAGTTGGTCTTTCTTGGATTCCCATCATATCAGGCACACTGAAGCCATAAATATCCGCATCTACCAAACCAACCTTCTTGCCTAAGCGAGCCAGCGCTACTGCCAAATTGACCGAAACTGTCGATTTACCGACGCCTCCTTTACCACTTGCTATAGCAATAAAGGTCGTGTCACTATCAAGCAGGCCCTTTTCTTCTTTCGGCATGGAGGCCCGGAATTTCTCCAGAACCTCAGCAGGAAGATCTGCGAAGCGGATTCCAACTGTATTAGCACCGCCTTCCTTTAATGCATTAACAATTGTTTGCTGGATTTGCAGCTGTTCAGCTGTTCCCGTTTTGGCAATCGCAATCTTAACACTAACATGCTGCTTCTCTTCTTTAATCTTTATTTCGAGAATTCCACTGGTTTCTTCAAGGGTTCTATTTAAAAATGGGTCTTTAATATCTTTGAGCAATTCCTTCACACTTGCTTCTGTCAGCACTATCGACACCTACCTTGTATGTATTAGTAAACGCTTTAAGTATATCATATAAGCAGGTATCTATAGCAGGATTTGCCTTATGCGTCAACCCTCCACTTCTTCCTTCAAAAAATAACGAATAACACCCGTATATATCGATAGGGCGATATCGTCCTGATAGACATCGTTCTGCAAGTCCATCCGCTCCTGATCATTGGATAAAAAACCTACCTCAATTAAGACACCGGGCTTCTTAGCGTGTTTAACTAAGTACACATTCTCAAGCGGCTTGGCACTTCTTGTCGTATTTTTTAAATTCCTTATTAACTCTGCTTGAATCAGCTTAGCTGCTCGTTTATTTTCCTTGAATGCTGGCGAATAAAATGTTTGGGCTCCCTTGTATTTGCTCTGGGGGAAGGCGTTAGCATGGACACTAATAAACATATCCGCCTCGGACTCATTTATGAACTTCGTCCGATTTATGAGATCCGCCCTCTTCCTCTCCCTCACTGTTCCAGCCTTCTCATCTGCCAGGTCCACATCCTCTTCTCTCGTCATCAGCACAAGCGCGCCCTGCTCCTGCAAGTAATCCCTTAGTTTTTCCGATATCGGCAGCGTCACATTCTTCTCAATAACCCCTTTAAAAGCCGCTCCCCCGTCAATCCCCCCATGCCCAGGATCAATGATAATTACCTTACCTGCCAACGGGAGATTCCATGCCTGAAAAGAAGCATCCTGATTCATCTTGTAGGTCATTAACAAAAAAAGAAAGGCCACACCTAATAGAGTTCCTGTTACAACCAGCTTCTTTTGTAAATTCATATCTAAACCCCTTTACCCGATAATCCTGTTTACTTCTTATCTTATTGGACAAGGGGGCGGGATAGAACTTGAACTACCTCTTCACTCGTGTTTTTTGCCGCTTGATTCCTTTGGAATAACCTTCCATCCACCATGCTGTCACATACTCGCGGGTGAGTTCACGTAAGGTGTCCTCGAGAAAAGGGGCCGCTTCTCCCATCGGCTGGTTTAAATGGAAGAACAGCTGGGCCCCAAGCACGTCCAACTCTCTTCTTGACCGCTGCATGATTTCCTCCGGGGACTCCCCGTATTTAGCGAACTTGCTATATGATGATCCAATTAAGAAGGCCTCAACTGCCATATCATAACAATGTTCCTCTGCTGGCTCTAGCGGGTACCCAGGAAGAGACTTAAGCCCTTTGGCAAGGTGACGGTAATGGCGGCCAAGCAACTCCAATGAGAAGTCCTTCAGGGCCTCACGCTCGTATTGCTGCTGCTTCTCCTTCCGAAAGGCTGTTAAATTCACTACTGTATTCAATATTAAACACCTCAAATTCACATTAGGGCTTTCATTAGCCTATTTGCCTCTTAGTGTTTGATTGCAGCCAGCCTATCATGCCATGGGATAAATGGGAATGTTTTTTAAATCAATGGCTTTGATAAACACAGATGCTGTTTTTCTCTGCAGGCGCACTGTAAACGAAAAGGCGTCCTGCCCTTGCCGCTTTTCCCGCAGCATTGACCATCTTCCACTATAACTGCTCTGCAACACAGCCAAAATAAAAAAAGGCCCCCAAACCAATAAGGTTTGAGAGCCTTTGTAAAACGCCAATGATTAACGTTTTGAGAATTGTGGTGCACGACGCGCGCCTTTAAGACCGTATTTTTTACGTTCTTTCATGCGAGAGTCACGAGTTAACAATCCAGCACGTTTAAGTCCTGGACGGTTTTCTGGGTCTACTTCAAGCAACGCACGAGCAATACCGTGACGGATTGCGCCTGCTTGACCTGTGTAGCCACCGCCTTTAACGTTTACTAAAACGTCATAGCTGTTTGTAGTTTCAGTTACCACTAGAGGCTGCTTCACAACTTCGCGAAGCGCTTCAAATGGAATGTATTCTTCGATTTTACGATCGTTGATAATGATGCGGCCTTCACCTGGAATCAAACGCACACGAGCAACGGAGCTCTTACGTCGACCAGTACCGTAATATTGTACTTGTGCCAATGTTATATCCTCCTTTTAAATTAACCGCGAAGTTCCAAAACTTCTGGTTTTTGTGCTTGATGCGGATGTTCTGCTCCAGCATATACGTTTAATTTTTTGCCCATTTGACGACCAAGAGAACCTTTTGGAAGCATGCCTTTGATTGCTTGCTCCAACATTTTCTCTGGGTAGTTTGTTCTCATTTCAAGAGCTGTTCTTGTTTTCAATCCACCTGGGTGCATGCTGTGACGGTAGTAAATTTTGTCAGTCAATTTCTTACCAGTCAATTCAATTTTAGATGCATTGATAATAATCACATGATCACCAGTGTCAACATGTGGAGTATAAGTTGGTTTGTGTTTACCTCTAAGAATTGAGGCTACTTCTGATGCAAGACGACCCAAAGTTTGACCTTCGGCATCAACAACGTACCATTTACGTTCTACATCACTAGCTTTCGCCATATACGTCGTACGCATTAATTTACCCTCCTAAAATAATTCCTTGTTTTACTTTTTCAAAAATACTTGTGGCTCTATCTAAACACGAAATAGTTTCCGGGGCTATTCTCGTGGTTTTAACATACCAAATGATATGATATACCGTTTTGACCTTAAAGTCAAGAAAATGTTACACCTGGATTAGTTGTTATGGCATAATCCACTTTCCAAAGATATAATCCATGCCCCGGCGCTGTCTTCCCTGCCTGTACACGGTCCCTTGCTGCAAGGATTCTCTCCATCTCAGCAGGAGCCTTTCTTCCGCTCCCTACTTCAAGAAGAGTACCTGTCATAATACGGACCATATTATACAAAAAGCCATTGCCTATGAATTGTATCACCAATTCGTCATCCGTGGAGGTGAAAATAATTTCCTCAACAGTTCTCACCTTATCGACAACCTCTGTTTTCGCAGAACAGAAGCTCGTAAAGTCATGGGTACCCATTAAATAACGAGCAGCCTCCTTCATTGCGTCTAGGTTAAGCGGAAACGGATAATGATAGGCATAGTGGCGCAGGAATGGGTCTCTTTCTGACTTAAGACTGATGCGGTAGCGGTATTCTTTACGGACGCTCTGGAAGCGGGCATGAAAGTCCTTATCAACCTCTGAGACGTCTAGGATGGATATATCTCCTGGAAGCATCGCATTTAAGGCCTTCTTCCAGCGTTCCCCCGGGATCTGAAGATGGGAGTCAAAATGAATGACCTGCCCGCGCGCATGAACACCTGCATCCGTCCGCCCGGATGCTGCTATCCTGATGCTCTCTCCCTTATGAATCTTGTTTAAGGCCTGCTCAACCTCTAGCTGGACAGTCCGCTTTCCCGGCTGCACTTGGTAGCCTGCAAAATTTGTCCCATCATATGCCAATATACATTTAAACCGTTTTATATTCTTCTCCATCTACGATCGCGTCCAAATCAATAAAATAGTTAATAGGATAAGTGAACCAATTAAAAGGCTATCCCTCATATGCCACGCGAGAGCCCGATACTTGGTGCGCCCCTCTCCGCCACGATACCCCCTTGCCTCCATCGCTACAGCAAGCTCATCAGCACGCTTAAAGGAGCCGACAAACAGCGGCACAAGCAACGGGACAACCGCCCGCAGTCTCTCCTTGAGGGGACCGCTTGAGAAGTCAACACCCCTTGAGGTTTGCGCTTTGACAATCTTATCTGTCTCCTCGAGCAGCGTCGGAATAAATCGTAGGGATATGGACATCATCAGGGCAAGCTCATGAACAGGGAATTTGAGTTTCTTCAATGGATTCAGCAAAGTCTCCAGCCCATCGGTAATCTCAATCGGCGTTGTTGTCAGCGTCATGACGCTTGTGATAAGGATAAGCAAGGTGAAACGCAAGGATATGAAAATCCCCATCTTAATGCCTTCATCATATATATCAACACCGAAGAGAGTGAAAACAACCTCTCCTCTCTTTGTGAAGAACAGCTGGATAACCAATGTCAGGATAATGAGAATAATGACCGGTTTCAAGCCCTGTATGATGAAAGACGGCTTAATTCTCGTTAAGAGAATTAGAGCGACTGTAAAGATGATCAATAACGCATAGGATAGCCAGTTATTTGCAAGAAAAACGATGCAGATATAAAACAGGACCATCAACAGCTTTGCTCTCGGATCCATGCGATGGACAATGGATTCACCAGGCACATAGCGACCGATAATAAACTTGTCCATCATAACGGGCCACCTCCGAGCACGGCTTTCATTTCTCTTGCCAGTTCCTCCATCGACAAATGTTTCTTCGCCAAATGAATGCCTGTCTTTTCTTCAAACTCTAGCTGGAACCGGATCGTATCTGGAACGGCGAGCCCAAGATTCATTAATTCTTCTGGCTCAGCAAAAATGTCCGCAGGCGGAGCCTTCTTCACAATCGTCCCCTTATTCATGATCACGAGTTCATCGGCATAACGAGCCGCATCCTCCATGCTGTGCGTCACGAGGATTGTTGTGATGCCCTTTTCCTTATGGAGCCTATCAAACATCTCCATAATCTCCTTGCGGCCCCTTGGGTCCAGCCCTGCAGTCGGCTCATCAAGAACAATGACCTCTGGTTCCATCGCAAGAACGCCGGCGATTGCTACCCTTCTCATTTGTCCTCCTGACAAATCAAATGGAGACACATTCAGAAGAGATTCCTTCAAGCCTACGAGCTCAAGTGCAGCCCGTGCCCTTTCTTTGGCCTCCTCTTCACTCACCCCGAAATTCATCGGGCCAAAGCAAATATCCTTTTCGACTGTTTCTTCAAAAAGCTGATGCTCCGGGAACTGAAAGACGATTCCGACCTGCTTGCGAATAGGCTTCAAATTCTTTGTCTTCTTATCGGAGGTAATGGTTCGCCCACCAATCGTAACCTCCCCTTCGGAAGGCTTTAGCAAGGCATTCAGATGCTGCAGCAGGGTGGACTTCCCTGAGCCTGTATGGCCGATTACACCAATAAAGGATCCGGAAGGGAACTCGACATTGATATCATGGATAGCCCGAAACTCAAAAGGTGTACCCTCTTGATATAGATGAGCTACTTCCTTGAGTGTAATTTGCATAGTTCATCCACCAGCCCTTCCTCAGTGATATGATTGGTTACCTCAAGCCCCTGTTCGCGCAAAAGCTTTCCCATCTTAACAGAGAAGGGGATGTCAAGGCCTAGCTTAATAAGCTCTTCATCTAAGGCAAAGATCTCCTCTGGGGTACCTTCGGCAAAGATTTTCCCTTGATTTAGCACAATCATCCGATCCGCGCGTGCAGCCTCCTCCAAATCATGCGTAATGGAGATAACCGTTAAGTTCTTGTCTGCCTTCAGCTGACGTATTGTTTCAAGCACCTCGGCCCTTCCCATCGGGTCTAACATAGAGGTTGCCTCATCCAAGATAATGATGGACGGCCCAAGTGCAAGCACTCCTGCAATGGCAACCCGCTGCTTCTGACCGCCTGATAAATGGTGCGGCTCTTGATTGAGAAATCCATCCATGCGCACCTTTAAAAGCGCATCCTTCACCCGGCCAATCATTTCCTCCCTCTTGATGCCGGCGTTTTCCAAACCAAAAGCCACATCATCCACAACCGTCGTGCCGACAAATTGATTATCGGGATTTTGAAAGACCATGCCAATTTGGCGTCTGATCTCCCATAGATGATCCTCACCCATTTCCATATCGCCGACCTTGATTTTGCCTTCACTCGGAAAGCTTAGACCAATCAATAGTTTCGCTAAAGTAGACTTCCCTGAGCCATTATGCCCAACAACAGCCAGCCATTCTCCCTCAAATAAGGAAAAGGAGATGCCGTCTAGCGCTTTCTTTGTGCTCGATTCATATTGATAGGATACATTGCTTACTTCTGCCAACGGTTTCCTCATAGCGTCCTCCCTATGCTCCTCTATTCTCTGCTCTTCTCATTATAAAGCTTTGCTTAATTTTAGGTATAAAAAAACGCTGCACCCCCTTCCGATTGAGACC
>CAJGCH010000168.1 GCA_904501845.1 uncultured Bacillaceae bacterium
AAGCCTGCCATAGCGTATATTCTCCATCAATGTCCCCGAGAACAAATAGGTTTCCTGAAGGACAATCCCTATCCTTTTCCTTAAATCCGCCATCTTATATGCCTCAATTGGCTTGTCGTCGATGAATAAATCACCAGAGGAGCGGTCATAAAAACGGGACAGTAAATTGATGATTGTCGTTTTTCCGGAGCCGGTCGGACCGACAAGTGCAATCGTTTCACCCGGCTTCGCTTTTAAGGAGATGTTCTTTAGAATCATATTATTTTTCTCATATCCAAATGATACATCCCGAAATTCAATATACCCTTCAAAGGATTTGACTGCTGCAGCATTAGGCACGTCTTTCAAATCTGGCACCTCATCCATGACTTCAAATACGCGCTCCGCTCCGGCAATGGCCGATTGGATGGTATTCCAGAGATTCGTTAATTGATTGATCGGTCGGAAGAATAGCTTAGAATAGGTCACAAAGGCAGCAATAACCCCGATGGATGCCATGTCATTCAACGTTAGGATTGCTCCCGTTGCAATGATTAATCCAAAGCCTAGATTGTTGATAAAGTTATTGACTGGGCCAAGGAAGCCGCTGAATGTCTCAGCAAGCATCGCTGACTTCCGGAGCTCTTCATTGATTTCATGGAATTCCTGAATGGTCTTCTTTTCTTGGCCATACAAGGTAATGACCTCTTTGCCGCTGATTGCCTCTTCTATGTAGCCATTCAGCTGCCCTAAATCTTGCTGGCGCTTAGCGAAATTTCGGCTGGAGACACGGATGATTCTCCGCGAGACAAACAGCATCACCGGTATGATCAGAAATGAAACCACTGCCATCATCCAGTTTAAGCTGAGCATGGCAATCGTGACTCCTGCTATTGTCAGGACAGAGGAGAAAATTTGAACCAAGCTTTGGCTTAAGGCATTGTTCAAGTTATCTATATCATTCGTCACGCGGCTCATTAAGTCCCCTTGTGAACGGGTATCAAAGAAGCGCAAGCTCAGCTGCTGCAGCTTCGCAAATAATTCTTCCCTGATTGTCCGGATAGTTGTGAGCGAGACGCGCACCATCATATCTTGCTGAAGCCAGGTAAACAAAGAGCCGGCCAAATAGATAACGGCTAATAGGACCGCCATTTGAATGGACCCTGGCACATCCTTCTTAAGGATGTATGAATCTATCGTAATCCCTAAATAATAAGGGCCAAGCAAGCCAAGGACTGTGGAGGCAAAGACAAAGCCCAAGACAATCAAAAGCTTCAATCGATGCTTGCTCAGCTGATTCCATATGCGAAGAATCGTTTCCTTTTGATTTTTCGCTTTTCTTTTCGGACCGAAATGATGGCGGGGACCTCTGAAGTTAGGAGGTGCTTGGCGGTTATTTCCTTGCTGACTCATAAGTTTCACCCTCCTTAATCCCTTGAATGCGGCAAATTTCTTGATAGAGTTCATTGCTCTCTAATAATTCTTTATGCGTTCCTAATCCAGCTTCCTTCCCATCATCAAGAACGAGAATTTGATTGGCCTCTTTCACGGAAGAAATCTTCGATGAAATAATAATTTTCGTAGACTCAGCGTAATGGTTCTTCAATGCTGCTTGAATATTCGCTTCCGATATCGCATCCACCGCTGAAGTCGCATCATCTATAACGAGGATTGCCGGTTTCCTGACCAAGGCACGGGCAATCGATAAGCGCTGTCTTTGCCCTCCTGAGAGGTTAGTTGCCCCTTGGGTGAGCTCATAATCAAGCATCCCCTCCAATTTCTCTACAAAAGGCAGGGCCTGTGCATCTTCTAGCGCTGCATTTATTTCGTCCTTACTCGCATCACCTTTGCCCATCTTTATATTATGCTGTATCGCTCCAGAAAACAGCATAGTCTTCTGTGTAATGAACCCGATTGAATCTCTCAGTTGTTCAAAAGACAAATCGCGGATATCCGTACCGTTTAGGAGTATCTGCCCTTCTTCCACATCATAAAGCCTCGGAATCAGTTTAGCGAAGGTAGACTTGCCGCTCCCAGTCGCACCAATAATCCCCAGTGTTTCACCCGCTTTGACATGGACACTCACATTAGATAAGACATGTTCTCCATTCTTGCTGTAACTAAAGCTGACATTCTTAAATTCAATTTCTCCCTTTTGACAGGAGATGGGGACAGGCTTTTCCGCTTCATCCATATCATCTTTTGTATCAAGCACATCCCTGATTCTTCCGGCAGAGGGAAAAGCTCTCGTGATTTGCATAAGGACCGAGCTGCTTGTCATTAATGAGTTCAGGATGATCGTTAAATAATTGACAAAGGCAATAATGACGCCGACTTCTATCGTGCCTCTATCAAGCTTAATCGCTCCCATCCATACAGCAGCGACGATTCCCATGTTAACGATGAATTGGAGAATCGGCATGAGTCCCATGATGGTGAGGTCAGCGCGAATATTCACCTTTGTAAGGTTCTCATTAACCTTAGAGAATTGCTTCATCTCATATTCTTCTGTTCCATACGCCTTGACGACTCGCACCCCTGCCAAATGCTCTTGGGTCTTCGTATTTACACGGTCAATCGCTTTCTGTACAAGACCAAACAAAGAACCGGCCTTTAGCGTAAACAAGATGATGAGCACGACCAGAACGGGAACAATCACCAAGAGGATGGGAAATAGCTCCCTTGCCGTCAAATAAACAATGACGATACTGCCGATAAACATAATTGGCCCGCGAACAAATATTCTTAACGTCATCATAGCCGCCTGCTGTAAGGCCGTGATATCATTTGTCATGATCGTTATGAGCTTGCCTGCTCCAAACTTATCCATATTGGGCCCTGAAAAATAATCAATTTTCCGAAAAACATCCTTCCGTAAATCGGTTGCGAAATGGACCGCAGCCCGGGTGGAAAAGATACTGCTTCCGATTCCTCCGATAAGCCCAAGCAATGCGGCCCCAAACATAAATAAACCCATCGTCAGCACATAACCGTTATCTTCTGAAGCAATCCCGTTATCAATGATTTTCTGCATGATCATTGGCTGGATTAAGTCCATCCCAACCTCCAGGCACATAAACAAAGGACCGAGCAAGACGATAAAACGGTATGGCCTAAAATACTTCAATAAAGCTGCCACTGATTTCATCAACATTCACTTCCTACATTCTCTATATAAAATACGAAAGAGGCGTGCGATACAAAGTCCGCGCGCCTCTTTTACCATTTTCGTGGGAATTCCTGCATCCATTATGAAAAAGCAACAAGATTTTCGCTTGCCGGAAGTTCGCGTCCCGGTTCTCTGTTAAGGATACAATCGCATACAGCAGAAAGTCATCTCTTGACCTTCTTCTTGCGAAGTTTTTCTTTACGCGCAAGCCTGATCGTTCGGCTTTTCTTCAACTTAAATCTAGGCGTTTTCCCCTTTATGTATCTTGCGATGATGAAAACGACATAGATGGCGATGGCCACATAGAAAAATTCCGGAACACTTTTAAAGCCAGAACGCGCAATTAAATAAAACATATAAAGCAAGAATAACGTAATAATAACTGTATAATAATTTAATTTTACCTTCTTAAAGCTTGGTATCTTAATCGTACTGACCATCAATACTGCCAATCCAAAAAACAACACGACAAAAAGTCCAACATGTATGTAGTTCTCAAGCAGCACAAGAAACGCGACGATGCCTCCAGCAAACGTGATTGGAATTCCCCTGAAGTGCTTCATCGATTCCTCTGCCGGGGTAATATTGAATCTCGCCAGTCTGTAACATCCGAATAGCGGAAATAAGCCGGCAATCCAAATCCCATATTGGCCAAAATCTGAAAAGAACGTATAGGACGCCAGGAAAGCTGGTGCCACGCCAAAGGAGACGATATCAGCAAGTGAATCGAGCTGCTTGCCTAAGTCATTAGCCACACCCAATATACGGGCCATTCTCCCGTCGAGCATATCTAGCATCAAGGCAATAAAAATCAAGATTGTGGCATTTCTCACATCTCCGCTAATAATGTACGAGATGGACAAATACCCGCAGTATAAATTCCCTAGTGTTATTAAGTTTGGTATTTGTTTGATCATTCTTCACATCCTCTATCTGTCACACCATTATACATATGATTATCAATTGTTTACTATTTGTATTTTAACAAAATTACAGCAGTTTGTATTCTCTCTTTCAAACAAAAAAGAAGTTCACTCCCTAAATGGGGAACTCTTTCACCAATTAAACGATTGGATTTGGCTGAGGCTGTTCATCAATGCGCTTGATAATTCTGGCCGGGTTTCCTCCCACGACCACATTATCAGGGACATCTTTCGTCACGACCGCACCTGAGGCTACGACAGCATTATCTCCTATGGTGACACCTGGATTAATGACAGACCTTCCTCCTAGCCAGACATTATTCCCTATCTTAACAGGCTTCCCATATTCCAAACCAGAATTGCGCTCATTAGGCAATAATGGGTGGGTCGCCGTATAAATATGTACTCCTGGGCCAAGCATGCAATTGTCTCCGATTTCTACCGGACATGTATCTAATATGAGACAGTCAAAATTGGCATAAAAGTTCTCGCCAACAAAAATATTATAACCATAATCACAAATGAAGTTGGGCTCAATATATAGATGCTCACCTGTTGAGCCAAGCCGTTTTTTTAATATTTCTTCTCGTTTGTTTAGATCCGTTTCATTTGTTTGATTATAGATCCTCGTCCACTTTCTTGCCTCCATCCGGTCTGCGACCAGCTCCGGAGCTGCTGAACGATACAATTGCCCTCTGATCATTTTTTCCTTCTCCGTCATGAAGCTTGCCCCTTTCAGCTATTTGCTTATATTTTCCGGAGTCGTACAGATGAAATCGAGTGATCCGCATCCTTCTCTAAGATGATATTGGCCCGATTCCTAGTCGGGGCTATATTTTGGTCAAGGTTTATCTTATTAATCCTATTCCAAATATCTGTAGCAATATGAGTTGCCTCTTCATCCGTCAGGCTGGCGTAACGATGGAAATAGGATTCCGGATTGGTAAAAGCGGTCTTTCTCAATGTTTTAAACCGTTCGACATACCATTCGTAAATATCGCGGTCATCGGCATCGACATAGATGGAGATATCAAAGAAATCGGATACGTACACACTATGGGAGTGCGCCTCCTGTTTTGGTGTCTGCAAAACATTGATTCCTTCCACAATGACAATGTCAGGCTGCTTAATCACCGTATGTTTTCCTGGGATAATATCATAGAACAGATGGGAATAGACAGGCACCTTCACTTTCGGATGTCCGGCTTTAATTCTTGATAGTACCTTAATCAATTCTTTTGTATTGTAGCTTTCCGGGAATCCCTTTTTATCCATGATTCCCTTGGCATTCAGCACTTCATTTGGATAAAGGAAACCATCCGTTGTAATGATTTCCACACTAGGCGTATTAGGCCATCTTGACAATAGCGCTTGAATAATCCTTGCCGTAGTGCTCTTCCCGACGGCCACGCTGCCTGCCACTCCAATCACATAGGGAACTTTTCTTGTTGTATTACCAAAGAAGGTATCTGTTACAGCATGAAGCATTTGAGAGGAATTGACATATAAGTTTAAGAGCCGTGTAAGCGGTAAATAAATAGTAGTAATTTCTTCTACAGATAATTTTTCGTTAACACCTTGAAGTTCTTCAATCTCTGCTTGTGTGAGCGTCATTGGTGTATTGAAACGCAAATTAGCCCACTCTTTCTTAGAAAAATAACGATATGGTGAAAAATTTGGCATGGGTATCTCCCTTTTTCTCTTTCTCATTCAACAGTATAAACTTAGATGAAAGGTTTTTCCACCCGAACAATCGTTTTTATCCTTTTTCAATCGTTTGACCGGGCTCTTTGGGCGATGATACTATTATAATAATCTGCCACAAAAGGAGAATATTAGCATGTCATCCATCTATATCATCCATGAAAATCGTGAATGGACAAGCCATCTGACAAAACAGCTCGAAGAATTGAAGATTCCTTATGAGGAATGGCATTTGCATGAAGGGCTAGTCGACCTGACGGCAGAGCCGCCGGAGGGAATCTTTTATAACCGGATGAGTGCCTCTTCCCATACACGCGGTCACCGGTATGCCCCAGAGCTTGCTGCCGGAGTGCTAGATTGGCTTGAGCAGCATGATCGTAAAGTATTCAACGGGTCAAAAGCTCTTTCATTCGAAATCAGCAAAATCAAACAATATACCGCCCTCTCGAAAGCTGGCATCAAAACACCGGCAACTATTGCCGCAGCCGGCAGAGAAAAAATCGTCGAAGCTGCTAAAAAGCTCGGAAAAACACCTTTCATCACAAAGCATAATCGTGCCGGGAAAGGGCTTGGAGTTCAATTATTTCAAACGATTGAAGCGTTAGAGGCTTATGTCGAGAGCCCTGCCTTCGAAGAGCCGATAGATGGGATTACGCTCATTCAGGAATACATTCAATCTCCCGATTCTTCCATAACAAGAGCTGAATTTATTGGCGGAAAATTCTTCTATGCTGTCAACGTCGACACATCAACAGGCTTTGAGCTATGTCCAGCTGATGCCTGCCAAATCAATGACCTATTCTGTCCGACAGGTGAACCCGTTGAAGCAAAACCTCAATTTGTCATTCTGGAAGATTTCCAGGATCCTATCATTGAACAATACGAAAGCTTTCTGCGCGAGGCGAAAATTGATGTTGCGGGCATTGAATTTATCAAGGATGCAGCC
>CAJGCH010000169.1 GCA_904501845.1 uncultured Bacillaceae bacterium
ACTACAATCAACAATAAGTTCTCTGTTGAGAACAAAATGTGAAATATGGAGGTAGGTATGGAGGATACTAATAGTTTCAAAGAAATAATCAATGTGATAAAGAGGCGGGTTAATCTGATAATCTTGATGACATTAACCGCCGCATTGGCCAGTGGCATAATTTCCTATCTCTTTTTATCTCCAATGTATGAGTCTTCTACACAAATTCTTGTCAATCATTCTACGAACTCAAACCAGGCCCAGGCAAATGATAAGAAAAGCAAAAAAGATGAAAATGAAGCTAATTTAATCGACCCAAACCAAGTAAGGACAAATATTGAGCTTATCAATACGTATACGGTCCTGATTAAAAGTCCAGCCATTATTGAAAAGGTCATTGATGATCTCAGTCTAGATGCGAGCTTCCTGGATGTGAATGATCAAGTAACCGTCAATACGACTCAAAACTCACAAGTAGTCGAGATTGTTGTACAAGACAAGGATCCAAAGGCCGCAGCTGATATTGCCAATCACATAGCTGAGGTGTTTAAGCAGGAAGTAGGCGCCTTAATGAGCGTCGATAATATCAACATTCTCGCAGCGGCAAGCGAGCAAGAACCATATGGTGCTTTAAGTCCCGATATAATCAGGAATGTAATGATTGGCTTTGCCCTGGGTATGTTCTGTGCAATAGGGACAGCTTTTCTGCTTGAGTATCTTGACCCGACTGTTCGAAATGAGAGAGACATCGTATATGAACTCGGAATTCCTGTTATCGGAAATATACCGGAAATCAAAGTGAGTCACAAGAGAATCAAAAATCATCAAACTGAAAGCAGCGGAGTAAGAATAGGGGGACGTACACTTGACTCATAAAGAAAATAAGGAATTGATCATGAGCAAAGAACGAGCTAAGTATTCTCAGCTTTATAAGCAATCTGTGATAAGTGAACAATTTCGTTTGCTGCGCTCCGGGATTACCTATTCTCGAATAGGCAAGGATTATCAAACTATCATGATAACATCCCCAGGTCATGGAGACGGCAAAACCACAACAGCTGCGAACTTAGGCATTGTATTAGCCCAGCACGACAAAAAGGTCGTCATTATTGATGCGGACTTACGTAAAGGAAAGCTCCATAAATTATTCGACATGAATCACTCCAAAGGGCTGACAGATATCTTGGCACGTAAGGCTGCCGTGGAGGAAGCTATCTGTTTATCTACAATTCCTAATCTCCATATCATTCCATGCGGCGCCATTATGAAAACCTCCTATGAATTGCTGACAGCAGACAGAATGGAAGAGATACTATTAGTCTTAAGTAAGGAGTATGACATCATTCTTTTTGATACCTCTCCAATCCTATACACAGCAGAAACCCAGATTATTGCAAATATATGCGAAGCATCACTACTGGTTCTGATGAATGGGAAGACATTGAAGGAGGAAGCATCAAAAGCGACAACCATCTTGCAGAATTCAAAGGCACAATTGCTTGGTGCATCTTTAAACGGGAGTCAGGTTCGTACAAAAGTGTATGAATTCCAGCAATAACATGAAGTGATGAGTTCATCATTAAGGAGTGGTGTAGCGAAATGAAAGTCATTCTTCTATCCGGAGGATCTGGTCAGAGACTATGGCCTTTATCCAACGATTCACGGTCAAAACAATTCTTGAAAGTGTTAGACGGTCAGGACGGAAGTATAGAATCGATGGCTCAGCGAGTATGGCGGCAGCTCGGAGAAGTTGGCTTACAGGAACAAGCGGTCATTGCGACAAGCAAGAAGCAGGTTGACATTCTTAAGAACCAGCTTGGCAGGCAAGTCCCGATTGTGGTTGAACCGGAGCGCCGCGACACTTTCCCTGCCATTGCATTGACAGCGGCTTATCTATCTTCTGTTAAGCGAATCAATCCAGATGAAGTTGTTGCCGTCTTGCCGATTGATTCGTATGTTGATAACGACTTCTATGAATCTGTTAAAGATTTAGAGGATACACTTAACCGCAGTGGCGGAAACATCGCTTTGATAGGGGTTAAACCCGATGCTCCTTCATCACGTTTTGGATATATGATTCCAAAGGAGAAGCAAAGGGATCATATTCAAGTAAGCCACTTTGTTGAAAAACCTTCTGAGACGTATGCTCAAGCCTTAATAAAGGAGGAGGCTTTGTGGAATTGCGGTGTATTTGCCTTCCATCTCGGTTTCATTCTATCCATTATAGAGCAGATGGGATTCCCTCTGGATTATGCTGATCTACTTGCTCAGTATGAGAAGCTGCCAAAAATCAGCTTTGATTTTGAAGTGGTTGAGAGGACAAAGGATATAGTGGCTCTTCCGTATGAGGGTGTGTGGAAGGACTTGGGGGTTTGGAGTACACTGACCGAGCAAATGCCTGAACAGTTTAAGGGTTCGGACGTGTTATGTCCGGAATCCAAGAATACGCATATCATTAATGAGCTTGATATACCGGTAGCTGTGTTAGGGATATCCAATGCAGTAATAGTATCTGGACCTGATGGCATTTTGGTATCGGATAAAGAGCTAAGCTCTGATTTAAAGAAATTTATTTTCCAATTCAATAAAAGACCAATGTATGAAGAAAGAAGATGGGGATGGTATAAAATCCTTGATCATTCGGAGTATGAACGAGATGGAGAGGTAATTACGAGAAGAATGGCCATCCGTGCTGATAGCTGCTTGAGCTATCAGAAGCATGAACAGAGAAATGAAACCTGGACTATTCTGTCAGGTGAAGGATCTGCTATCTTGAATGACCAATTGTTTGAGGTGAAGGCCGGCAGTGTTATTGAAATACCTGCTGGGACAAAGCATGCTTTAAAAGCCAGTACAGATATGGAATTAATAGAGATTCAGCAAGGGCCTGTGCTGAGTGAAGAAGATGTCTATCGAATCAGTATGAATTGGGAAGAGATTCTTCCGCTTCGCAGCTCGGTCACTCTTTAGTATGCTTGTTAAATTCGTTATTAAGAACAAATGGAAAGAGGGAAGTGGAGAAAATGAAAATTAAGAAGGCCATTATTCCGGCAGCTGGACTTGGCACACGGTTATTGCCGGCGACTAAGGCATTGCCGAAGGAAATGCTTCCAATCATTGATAAGCCGATGATTCAATACATTGTTGAAGAAGCGATTGAATCAGGTATTGAGGACATACTGATTGTCACTGGAAAGGGAAAGAGAGCGATCGAGGACCATTTTGATCATTCACATGAGCTTGAACAGCGGTTGTTTCAAACGGAGAAATATGACTTGTTAAAGAAGGTGCAGCATAGCTCCAAGGTAGACATCCATTATATTCGTCAAAAAGAACCAAAGGGGTTGGGACATGCAATCTGGTGCGCACGCAAATTTATCGGTGCGGAGCCTTTTGCGGTGCTCCTGGGTGATGACATCGTTCAAGCGGAGACACCTTGCCTGAAACAATTGATGGAGAAGTTTGAAGAAACAGGTTCCTCGGTGATTGGAATCAAGAAGGTTCCGCAAGAAGAAACGCATCGATATGGAATCATTGACGGCCCTCTGGTAGACGAAGGTATGGTGCATATTCAGAGGATGGTAGAGAAGCCCAAGCATAATGCGCCATCCAATTATGCCATTATGGGGAGATATATTCTGACCCCAGAGATTTTCTCGTATTTAGAGACTCAGGAAGCAGGAGCCGGGGGAGAAATTCAATTGACAGATGCTATGCAGAAAATGGCAGGTGAGCAATCCATGTATGGATACGAATTTAGCGGAAATCGCTACGATGTAGGGGAAAAACTGGGGTATATTCTGACAACGATTAAATTGGCTATGCAGGATGAAGAACTGAGGGAGAAGGTAATCGAAGAAATGGAACTGTTCATGCCGAAAGTGAAAACAACCATATAACAAGTTTAAAGGAGTGTATGTATTGAATTCTCCAAAGGCAGGAACTACACAGGAAGCTTACGTTGGAACAATAGAGCTGTACGATAATAAATTTTATCTACTATCGAAGAGATATATGGATGTCCTCCTCTCGATTATAGGCCTTCTTCTGTTAATGCCTTTGCTTGTTAGTGTGGCCATATTGATTAAGGTGGACGACGTTAAGTCACCGGTGTTTTTTAAGCAAATCCGTGTGGGAAAAGACGGAAAAAAGTTCCGTATGTATAAATTCCGTTCAATGGTCAACAATGCCGAAGGTTTGCTGGACTCCTTGCTCGACCAAAACGAAACGAGCGGGGCTTTATTTAAGATGAAAGATGATCCAAGGGTTACGAAGGTCGGACGTTTCATTCGCAAGACAAGCATCGATGAATTGCCCCAATTATGGAATGTATTAAAAGGCGAGATGAGCTTGGTTGGCCCTAGGCCTCCATTGCCTAGAGAGGTAGAATCCTATACAGATTACCATAAACAGCGTCTGTCTGTGGTACCAGGATGCACGGGCTTATGGCAGGTTTCAGGAAGAAGCAGCGTCGGATTTGAGAAAATGGTGGAGCTTGACTTGCACTATATCCGAAACAGGCATTTCTTTTATGATATGAAGCTCATTTGTAAAACGATAATCATTATCTTCTATCCTAATAGTGCTTATTAGGAAGAATGATGATGGCAAGAAAGATGTGATTGTCATGAAAAATACAGTATTTATTGAACTGCATAATCAGGAAGCATGGTGGAAAGAAAGATGATAAAAGAATCTGCCTTATTATCTATTAATCGTTTTGCCAAATCATTTGTTCAAATCATGGTGACCATTATAATTGCGAGATTGCTCACTATTGCCGAGATGGGAATCTATCAACAGATATTTTTGATTGCCGTTATATTAGGTGCATTACTGCCATTTGAGATGCAGACGACCTTCAGTTACTACTACAACAAAACGGACAACGAACGTGAAAGGTCCTATACAATTGCTAATACCTTTTGGGTTTTATTCACTTTAGGTATGACTATGCTGGTTGTCTTACTTATCGTATTTAATGTTCCATTCCTGATGAAGGATAACTCATTGCATCAATATGCTCTATGGATTGGGCTATGGAGTATGGCGACTATCATGGGCAGCTATTTAGAAAATTTATTCGTCTCCATTAAGAAAGCCAAAGTTTACAGCATAATTAATCTGTCCTATTACTTCATTTATTTCGTGATCATTGGCTTCACCTTATATATGACAAAAGAATTGCTGCTGACCATTGAATTAATCGCCTTCTTTGAATTATTGCGCGTCAGTGTGATACATCTTTATTTTCATATAAGTCATGGTATGTCGTGGAAGGGCAATATCCCGTTATTAAAGGAGCAGCTGCGCTACACGGGCGCTGTTGGTGCTGTTACAGCTATAGATGTCATCACGCAATCGAGCGATAAGGTTATTATCTGGCTGTTCTTTTCCGTTGAATTATTTGCCGTATACTCAATCGCATCAAAAGAGATTCCGTTCATGTCTATTATTACGGTTGCAGTCATCACGGCTATGCTGCCGAGGCTTGGACGATTATACAGTCTGAAGGGACAAAAGATTGCGGCATTGAGATTATGGTCAGAATCAAGCCGAATGCTAGCGCTGATAATGTTCCCAATCTTTTGGATCCTGCTTTTCTATCATCAGGAATTCATCACCCTATTATACTCTTCTGCCTACTTAAGCGGATCATCGATTTTCCTGATTTATTTATTGAAGTTTCCGCTCCGCTTTACTGTCTTTTATACACCATTGCTGATATCTGGCAATCAGAGGCTTTTGTTAATTAATACAGTCATCACGGTCATCTGCAATATCGTCTTTGGATTGCTATTCATGACGTTGTTCGGATACCTAGGAGTGGCCGCAGCATCCGTTCTATCATGCTTTATCGGTATATACCTCCAACAAAAAGATGTTTGCAAGGTATTTGAAATTCGGCAAAGAGAATTACTTCCGTATAAGTCAATCCTTACGACCTTCTTTTCATCCGGCTTGGCGGCTGGGACAGTCTATGTGATTCTCTCGCTCATGCCTGGCCATCAGTTATTTCATTTCATAGCAGGCGGTATAGTTACCATGCTTATATGCGGGTTTTTAGCTTTAGTTAGAAAGGAGATATCCCCTTCTTTTCTGCTTAATAAACCACTGGCCTTGAAAGCAAGAAGATAAAAATTGGATAAGGAGTGATTACATGAAAGGTGTAATTCTTGCGGGAGGCACGGGTTCCCGTCTATACCCATTAACAAAGGTGACAAATAAACATCTTCTACCAATCGGCAAGTATCCGATGGTCTATCATTCGGTCTATAAGCTAAAGGAGGCAGGGATTGAAGATATCCTGATTGTCACTGGCAGGGAGCATATGGGCGATGTCGTTGACCTCTTAGGGAGCGGGTATGAATTTGGCGTTCATTTCACCTATAAAGTACAAGATCGCCCGGGCGGTATAGCTGAAGCCTTGGGGCTTGCAAGGGATTTCACTGGCGATGAAAAAATGGTCGTCATTCTTGGAGACAATATATTCACCGATACGATTGAGCCTTATGTTAGAAGTTTTGAAGAACAAGCGATGGGAGCGAAGATTCTGATAAAAGAAGTGGTTGATCCGAAACGGTTTGGTGTTCCTGCCATATACGATGGACGCATAATAGCGATTGAGGAGAAGCCTGAGGTTCCAAAATCTCAATATGCTGTTACGGGCATCTATATGTATGATTCTTCTGTCTACGGCCTC
>CAJGCH010000170.1 GCA_904501845.1 uncultured Bacillaceae bacterium
CTCGAAATGTATTATGTTCCGAGCCAAAATGATTTTGATGAATATAGAGAAAGATTGCTAGAGCATCCTGAACCGATTGAAATCAATATTGGGAAGCATACATACCAGACTATTTATGGGCTTTATCAATTAAACCCGAAAAAGTGGGTTGAGGAGCTTAGTCATCGCAATTATATTACGCCGTATGGAATAACCACTTTTGTTAACTATTAAATATTAAGGGCAGGGGCGGGGATGCTGTGTTATTTGGACTATGGTTACTTATCGTATTCATTGTTATTTATGAACCTATTATTGGTTATTTTGGCTATCAGAGATTTAAACTTGCCGTTCAGGAAAAGGCAGATGCGAGGATAAAGTATTATCTGAATATCATGATTGGGCTTTGGCTTCCAACCCTTTTCATCTTCTTGTTAGTCTTTTTGACGAGAATCGATTTAGAAGATATCGGCATAGCTTTGCCAAGCATCCATACAGACACTTTAGGAACGGTCTTAACTTATTCTATATTGCTTATAGGGCTTCTGTATATATCCTTGATGGCCTATTATCTAGTTGGCTATCACGTTAGCGATAAAGTAAGAACGAAATTTATCGAAGCGAAAGAAAAAGAATTAAATGCTGCCTCGTATTCAGATATCCTTCCGGTAACCAATAAAGAAAAGAGATTATGGAATTACGTTTCACTAACAGCGGGAATCACTGAGGAAATCATCTATCGCGGGTTTTTAATTTTTGTCTTTTCTAATCTATTTCCCGAATTGTCCATTTGGGCAGTGATTATTCTTTCCTCCCTTTTGTTTGGCCTAGCCCATACCTATCAAGGAATCACCGGAGTCATACGAACAACGATAGTGGGAATCATTTTCTCTTGCCTATACATAGGAATGGGTTCGATTATCCCGCTGATCATTATTCATTTTCTGATTGATTATGTATCCAAATTAGGGGATTCGACAAAGGATATCCGTGAAGAGGACATGACAAATAAAAAATGAGCTGAGAGTTTTCTCTCGGCTCATTTTTAATCCTTTATCAAAAATCAATCGTATCCGGGTTCAATCCAGAACCGCCAAAGTACTCCATTTGATTGATGGTTTGCATATCTGCATCGGAGATTTCAAAGTCAAAGACTTCTAGGTTATCCGTGATGCGTGAAGGGGTGACGGACTTAGGAAGCGGGAGGGTGCCGTTTTGCATGCACCAGCGAATGCACAGATGGGCAACCGATTTATTGTACTTCTCAGCGATTGCCTGCAGTGTTTCATTGGACAGCATTTTGCCGGTGCCGAGTGGGCTCCATGCCTCGATGATGATGCCGTTTTTCTCGCAATACCCGACAGTCTCCTCTTGCATTTGGCCGGGGTGGTACTCAATCTGGTTCACCATTGGCTTCACTTCCGTCTCCATCAATGGCTCAAGATGTTTCGGCAAGAAGTTAGATACCCCAATCGCGCGGATACGGCCTGCTTTATATAAATCAGTCATGGCACGCCATGTCTCAAGATTAATTTGCGCCCAGTCTTCAAATTGGGTGGAATTAGCCGGCCAGTGAATCAAATAAAGATCCAGATAATCGGTGCCTAATTTCTCAAGCGTCTTCTCGAATGCTTGGAGCGTGCTTTCGTAGCCGCGGTCTGTGTTCCATACCTTGCTTGTGATAAAGAGCTCCGCGCGCGGGATGCCCGATTCGCGGATCGCTTTGCCGACGCTTTCTTCATTCCTATAGGCGGCAGCTGTATCAATATGGCGATAACCGGCTTCAATGGCCGTTTTCACGGCCGTTACAGCCGTCTCGCCATCCGGTGTCTGCCATGTGCCAAAGCCGATGCAAGGTATTTCAATGCCATTATGTAATCGTAAAGCAGATGTTTTCTCTAACATGTAATCATCTCCTGTTTCTCTATTAATCTTAAGGAAGGATATGGCCGCTGCTCATATAGAGACGATACCATTCCTCACGGCTGAGCTCGATTTCGCTGCCTGTCACAATCTCTTTCATTCGCCCCTGGTTTGTCGTGCCGGCAATCATTTGGATGTTCGCCGGATGGCGTAAAATCCAAGCAGTCGCAATCGCGGTTGGCGTTGTATCGTATTTCTCAGCCAGCTCTGTAAGCGCAAGGTTCAATTCAGGGAATTTCTCCTGGTTGCCGATGAAGACGCCTTCAAAGAAACCGTATTGGAACGGCGACCAAGCCTGAATGGTCATATCGTTGAGCCTGCTATAATCCAGAACACTGCCATCGCGGTCGACCGCACCCTCTGTCTGCATATTGACTTCCATCCCGTTCGCAATCATGGCGGAGAATGGAAGGCTCAATTGAAGCTGGTTGACGAGGAGGGGCTGCTTCACAGCTTTTTTCATTAATTCAATTTGCATCGGCTTATGGTTGGAGACACCAAAATGACGCACTTTTCCGGAACCCTCCAAGACATCGAATGCCTCTGCCACTTCCTCTGGCTCTACCAAAGCGTCCGGGCGGTGCAGGACGAGGACATCTAAGTATTCTGTGCCAAGCCGCTTTAGGATATCATCAACAGACTTTAGGATATGCTCCTTTGATAAATCATACATCTTGCCCGGTATGATGCCGCATTTAGATTGCAGGACGACGTCTTCCCTTTGAACTCCCATGCTTTTTAATGCTGATCCAAACTTCGATTCACAGATTCCTTTGCCGTAAATATCGGCATGGTCAAAGAAGTTCAGTCCATTCTCAAGGCAAAAAGCGAGATATGAGGCTAATTGGCGATCATCCATTGCATCAATTCTCATGCATCCAACCGCGATTGCGGGCACCGTTAAATCGCTGCTGCCAAGGGTTAGTTCCTTCATGCTCATTCCTCCTAGCTGTTGTCTATTAGTATAGCCTGGCATATATGTCTGCAAGTTTACTAGCGGGCAGTCCATTCGCTATGCCAAGAAAGGGTAAACAGACACCTGTATAGGGTGTGCATATTTATTTTACTATACATGAAGTGAATGCGCTTGCAGAAAGAAAGAGATCATTCACTGGGTTTTCTTGACGAGCGGGGTTTTCATATAAAGGATACGGGTACGAGGAAAATGAACGAGAATGGAGGGATGCCTAAAATGTATTCATTTAAAGAGACGGATCAGCGTCCATATCCGTTGCCGCGAAGACCATGGGTGATGACACAGGTTTGGAATGATTTGCTCTTCCTGCATTATTCAATTGATCCGGATCTGCTCCGTTCCCATGTACCGAAGGAGCTTGAAATTAATACATTTAAAGGAGAAGCCTGGATAAGCATCATTCCGTTGAAAATAACGGGGAGCAGGGTACGAAAGACTCCGGCTCTGCCTGTCCTTAGTTCCTATATAGAACTGAATGTTCGGACATATGTTGTCTACAAAGGGGTGCCGGGCATTTATTTCTTCAGCCTTGATGCCAATAGCCTCGCTAATGTGTTGGGGGCAAGGGGTGTTACAGCTCTACCATATAAATTAGCTGTCATGCAATTCAAGCAGAAAGATAATGAGTTTTATATGAAGAGTGAGCGGGTCGGCGCGCAAGATGCCTATCAATTTGAGGTCAGCTATGTGCGGGAGGAGAAAATGACGGAGACGGATGAGGATACAGTAGATTTCTGGCTGCTCGAGCGATATTGCATGTACAGCTACTACGGGAAACATATCTTTAGAGGGGATATCCACCATGATGCCTGGAAAGTATCAGGCGTGAGCGCAACGATACACAAGAATACGATGCTGTCTTTTCTGCCTGATGAACAGGCTTTAAGCGAACCTCGCCTGCTGCATTACGCCCGAATGAAGCGATTCCTTTTTTACCCGCTGAAAAAGGTTGGGGAAGCACTATGAGGATGATCTGTTCTTTGCCCATATGGGGCCGGGAGTTAATCCTGATAAATCGGTTGGCGGCAGGATTCAATCGTGGAAGCATTCCAATTGACCCATGCACTCACATAAGGAAACGGCTGAACCAAAAGCTCCTAAAAGGAGCTTGCGGATCAGCCGTTTTTTCAATATCTGCTATGGGATTTTTCTTTTAGCTCATTCCCCTTTATAGAAAACAGGAGGGACTCATACACTTCATGAGCGATTGCTTGATAACCTGATTCTGTCGGATGAATTCCATCATCGCTGATGAAGACAGAGAAATCACCTGCTTTTTTCATGGCCGTCCTGATATCAATAAGCCTTACGTCAATTTCCTCTGCTGTTTTCTTCAAAGCACGATTATACATGCCATGCCAGTGCTCAATACCGCCAACCTTGCAGATCCATTCGCTGACTTTAGAGCTGTATAGCTTGGCGGTGTATTCATAATATCTCACCGGATCGAGCGGAGGCAGGGTAAGCAGGATGGGGGTGATGCCTTCTTCCCTTAGTCTAAAAATGATGGTTTTAAGATTATCGATATACAGATTGAGTGGTACGGTTGCCGTATGGGTATCCCCGGGAGCCTCAGCCACCTCGGCCCAGCGGAAGTTGCAGTCGTTGCCGCCAATGCCGATCAAGACGATGGATGGCTTCTCCTGCAGAACATCCTTCTCTAGCCTCTTTAACAAATGCTCCGAATTATCATTGAAGACACCTTTATTCACGATTTGTACCGATTGGCTGGAATCCTTCTCTTTCTGTCCAAATAGTTCTTGGAGAATGGCCGGATAATTCTTTTTCACGATACGCAGTCGTCCCTTTATATACGTCACTCCGCGAGTCAAGCTATCACCGAAACAAATGATTTTCATGGTAAAGACATCCTTTTCTTTAATCTCTATATATTTATTTTATCAGTATTCTGTGAATTTTTATAAGAAATAGACAGATAAAATAAATTTCGAATTAAAATATCTTGACTCCAAGATAAATGAGTATTATAGTTAGCTATATAACAAAGGGATAAACGAATAAAGGGTTCTTTTATTCTAAAATACCTCGAATTCGAGGTAAAAACAAAGGGGAGAAGAAAAATGACAAAATACACGGTAGACAATTCACATTCACACATCGGTTTCCAAGTGAAACATATGATGGTATCCAAGGTAAAAGGAAGCTTCGAAAGCTATACGGCTGAAGTGGAAGCAGCAGACCTTTCCGATTTAACAACAGCGAAGATCGGCTTCACCATTGATGTCGCAAGCATCAATACGAAAAGCGAGGACCGTGACAACCACTTGAAATCACCGGACTTCTTTGATGCAGAGAAATACGGGGAAATCACCTTCCAGTCCACATCTGTAACAGGATCAGGACCTAATTATGAAGTGACAGGGGACCTTACCATCAAAGGCATGACAAAGCCAGTTACATTTGATGTCACGTACAATGGGAAAGGAAAAAACCCTTGGGGCGTGGAAGTATACGGCTTTGAAGGCGAAGCAACGATCAACCGGGAGGATTTCGGGTTAACGTGGAATGCAGCGCTTGAAACAGGCGGCGTATTAGTCGGCAAAGAAATCAAAATTGATGTCGAGCTGGAAGTGAATCCGCAGGCGTAATAGGAAATATGAAAGAGGGCTGTCCGCGACGGACGGCCCTTTTTGGACTTATTTCTTATGGTTTGCAATCGTGTTGACTAACGGTTCCAGCCAGTCATCTATATGACTGAAGCTGAAGCCATGCTTAACCGCTTTTTCATTCGTCATATACCAGGAGGCAGGGATGGCATAGGGGGAGCGGATTTCATCATTCCCGAGCAGAGATATTCTTGCCCTTTCGCCAGTCGCCTTTTCGATTAGCTGAACGAGCTTTGCCAAGGAGAGTTTTCCGTTAGCCGTGGCATTGACCGGACCTTCGATATCGGTCATTCCGGCCCATTTCAGGAATTCAGCCGCCTCCGTCGCTTGGATGAAGGACATTTCTGCCTCCATATTGACAAACCCGATGGGCTCTCTATCGGAAATGCGCTCAATATGGAAATGCAAACGACGTGTATAATCATCTTCACCCATCACGATTGGAAAGCGGACAGCGACAACAGGAAACTTGGCATATTTAAAGAAAACGGCCTCTGCCTGACGCTTTCCTTCCCCATAAGTGAAATCTAGCTTGTCACCCATGAGAATCTCGTAATGATACGGATCAAAATCTTCCTCGCTCTTTTCTTTCCCATCTATCTCATAGGTTGATAGGGTGGAGGTGAATACAAGCTTATTGATTTTGCCGTTAAATATCTCACAAAACTCGTATGCTTCCTTTGGAGAATAGCAAATATTATCATAGACGATATCAAAGCGGCGGCCTTCAACAGCTTGGGCCAATTCTTCCTTTTTGGAGCGGTCGGCAATCAGATGCTCGACTCTATTCCCGAATGGGTTGCCTGATTGACCCCTTGTCAAAATGGTCACCTTGTTTCCGTCTTCCATTAAGAGCTCTGCTAATTTACGGCCGAAGAAACGCGTGCCGCCAAGCACGAGAATATTTTTCATTGGGCTGTCACCTCTCTTATGTATTTGAAGCTGCCTATCCTTCTTATTTACCCGTTCCCGTATAGACATAACTGTTGATGCTGAAAAGATACTGGTCTTTCCTCGCCAAATCCTCCATGTCATGCTTGAAGGTTAAATAGTCGTTTTCTGAAATGAAGCCTTTCATGATCATATCTTGAAAATCCTGCACGCGGTTATA
>CAJGCH010000171.1 GCA_904501845.1 uncultured Bacillaceae bacterium
CGAACCCATCAAATACGCGTTCACATGAGCCACATTGGACACCCGCTCGTCAGCGATGCTCTCTATGGCGGAAAAAGGGACTCTAACATAAAAGGACAGGCTCTTCATGCATACAAGCTTGATTTCCTGCAGCCCTTAACAAAGGAGAGACTTCAGGTGGAATGCCCGCTGCCATGGTCTTTATAGACACAACAAAAAAAGCGCACATTTTCATGAGCGCTTTTTTGTTTGACGATTAGAACCCTTATCAATAGTATCTGTTAGGCAGTTTTTCTAACAGCTTTCATAATCATGCTGACGATGAAAATCAAGAGAATCGCACCAATTAATGCTGGGATAATCGCATATCCTGCGATAGCTGGCCCCATGTCACCAAAGATTGCTGTACCTAACCAAGAACCAACTACACCAGCGATGATATTCCCAATAATGCCGCCTGGCACGTCACGTCCAACGATTAAGCTTGCTACCCAACCTAATAATCCACCTACGATTAAAGATATAATAAATTCCATGTTAAATTCCTCCTAATCTTTTATTTGGCCTGTTTGGCCGTCTATCTAGAGCTCATCTTTAGAGTATGCCAATTGGCGTATATATATCCCTAAATGCGAGTGACTAGTTTTTCATTTTATTATGTCTTACTTTTTCATAAACTATTTCATGATTCAGGTTCTAATGATTGAATTAATTAACGGCGCCGTTTGTACTCTATAAATTCCCGAGATTGGCTCCATTAAACATTTCTCCTAAATATTTCACTTTAAATTTTTTAAGCAGATTAGTTTTCTAAAGGAAGGGTATAAGAACATTTTTTGTTTATTTGGAAACAAAAAAGAGCGGGATTAACTCCCCCTCTTCTTTAGAATTTGAAATGATCCGGATGCTGTCCAAATCGTTCATTCATATTTAGCTGGTTCAACACATTCATGTCTTCCCCGCTTAATTCAAAATTAAAGACATCAGCATTCTCTGCGATCCGTTCAGGAGTGACCGATTTAGGAATAACGACCAGCTCATTTTGCAAGTGCCATCTGATAATAATCTGTGCCGGCGTCTTTTCATACTTCTTAGCCACATATTCAATTGTCGGCTCATGAAGCAAGCGCCCCCTCCCTAGCGGTGACCATGATTCTACTTGGATATTCTTCTGTTGGCAATAGTCTCTGAGTTCTATTTGTGTCAAGCGCGGATGGAGCTCCACTTGATTCACAGCGGGCACAAGTGAGCTGTTTGCAAGCAGCTTCTCCAAGTGATGGATTTGGAAATTGCTCACCCCTGCAGCCTTGATGTATCCTTCTTTATATAATTTTTCAAATGCTCTCCATGTATCCAGAAAACGATCTCCTACCGGCCAGTGAATTAAGTATAAATCTAAATATTCTACTTCAAGTTCCTTCAATGTTCTCTCAAAAGCATTCAAGGTGGATTCATATCCTTGATCCGTGTTCCACACTTTTGAGGTTAGGAAGATATCCTCTCTGTTTATGCCTGAGTTTTTCACTCCTGCCGCAACACCGGATTCATTTTGATAAAAGGATGCCGTATCAATGAGGGTATATCCGGCTTGAATGGCCGCTTCTACTGCGGTCGTTACTTCTGTTCCATTGGCCGCTTTATACACACCTAATCCAAACTGGGGCATTTCTATCCCATTATTCAAACGTACGCTCGTCTTAATTGTCTTCATAAGCTACCACCTCTTCTAAATTAAACATGTAATTTCACCTTACAGGAGACTTCTTCCCTTCTTCTCTCCTATCCTATATAATAAATAATGCGCTGTAATTGGATATATATCAACCTATGAGTACCGATGATATCCACAGGGTGACAAATATTGATAGAATGCGTGTTTAGCTGTATAATTTGTCGGCTAAATGCCATTTGACTTTTCGCAGATTCAGTTTATAATTCAATATTGTTATTCCTTTTTAACGTGAATTTTACAGGCATTATAAGATGCTAGATTCCTATATTTTAAACTAAGAGGTGAAACAATGCGTGCATTTAACAAAACACTAATAAATAGTGTAAGTGGACCTGTTGGTTTCCTAATCGTCGCTGTTGTCCTTTTCTGGATAAAGACGTATGCAGGCTATATTGTAGAATTCAATTTAGGGATATCTAATTCCATGCAGGAGTTTTTGCTTCTGTTTAACCCGATAAGCACAGCTGTTATTTTCTTTAGTTTAGCTTTATTAGCCAAAGGCAGAAAATCATTTATTTGGATGATTATCATTAACCTGCTGCTATCGATTGTACAATATGCAAATATCGTCTATTATCGCTTCTTTAACGATTTCATTACTTGGCCGACCTTAACACAAACTTCAAATATCAGCCTTGACGGAGGCATGTTGGGAAGCATCGCTGAATTGCTTCGTATATATGACCCGCTGTATTTTGCAGATACCATCATCCTGATTCTTTTAGTTGTGTTCAAGAAGTTTAAGCCTAGTGAAGGAAGACTGAAGCTTCGAAAGACTGCCGCTGTCATGGCGACAGGTGCAGCACTATTGGTTATCAACATTCTATTGGCAGAAATTGATCGTCCGCAGCTATTAACTAGAACGTTCGACCGTAACTATCTTGTGAAATATTTAGGGACGTACAACTACACCATCTATGACGGTTTGAAAACAATGAAAACAACGGCACAGAAAGCTTCTGCAGATTCTGATGATCTGGTCGAAGTTCAAAACTTCGTGCAAGCTAATCATGCTGAACCAAATGACAAATATTTCGGTGCCGCTGAAGGAAAGAACGTCATCTATATTCATCTGGAATCATTCCAAGAATTCCTGATGGATTATAAATTAAACGGCGAGGAAGTTACACCATTTATTAACTCCATGGCCCGCGACAAAAACACTTTGTATTTCGAGAATTTCTATCATCAAACAGGCCAAGGAAAGACGTCTGACTCAGAGATGCTGCTTGAGAACTCCTTATTCGGATTGCCTCAAGGCTCTGCTCTGACAACGAATGGTATGAACACATACCAATCTGCCGCAGCTATCTTGGAACAAACGAAAGGTTACTCATCTGCCGTCTTCCACGGCAACACGGGAACATTCTGGAACCGTGATGAGGTTTATAAATCATGGGGTGTCCAAAACTTCTTTGATTCCAGCTATTATGATATGAACGAAGAAGATGTAGTGAGCTACGGCTTAAAGGATAAACCTTTCTTTGAACAATCCATGGATTATTTAACATCACTGCCGCAGCCGTTCTATACGAAGTTTATTACCGTAACTCATCACTTCCCTTATACGATTGATGAGGAAGATACAACAATCGGGCCAGCAACAACTGGTGACGGTTCAGTAGACCGTTACTTCCAAACAGCTCGCTATATGGACGAAGCTGTTGAAGAATTCGTCCATGACTTAAAAGAAACCGGATTATATGAGAACTCGATTCTTGTATTCTACGGTGACCACTATGGAATTTCTGAAAACCATAATGAAGCGATGGCTCAAATTCTTGGACAGGAAGAGATTACTGAGTTTGACAATGCCGAGCTTCAAAAGGTTCCGCTTCTTATACACATTCCTGGTGTAGAAGGCGGCGTACAATCACAATACGGCGGTCAAGTTGACCTGCTTCCTACACTCTTGCATTTGCTTGGTGTAGAAACAGATGATTATATTCAATTAGGCACTGACCTGTTATCTGAAGACCATAAAGAAATCGTACCTTTCCGTAACGGCAACTTCATGAGCCCTACAATCAATAAGGTTAACGGTAATTTTTACGACTCTGAAGGTAATTTGATTGAAGAAACAGAAGAAGCCGTCCAAATGTCTGACTATGCACAGACCATGCTCGATTTGTCAGATAAGATTATTTATGGAGATCTTCTAAGATTCTACACCCCTGATGGTTTCAAGACTGTAGACAGATCCATTTACAATTATAAAATTGATCAAAATGCATCAAATGATTCCGACACAACGGAAACAACAGAAACCGAATAATGATTAAAAGGCAGCTACATACCAACCAAGTTGGCAGTAGCTGCCTTTTTGCATATTCTTGGTTCAAAACAATTCCAATGGGTACAATACATTTATGCTTGAGTTAACTTTAGTCCACTTTATATTACAAATGTTACGAAAAACCACACTAATGTAAATGCAGTGTAAATAAATATTACGTTAAATACTTTTATTGTAAAGTTTTTTTAAATTCACTATTAATTTAATTTTTTTTCTTTTCAATAGTTTCTAAAAGGATTAAAATTAGTTAGCATCAAAAATGTTAATTTTATCGAGGAAAGAAAGTGGTGGAAAATATGGTATTCAAATCTAAAAAGGATAAATTCGCAGTCATGCTGCTGAATATCTCCTCAAACTTAAAAGAGGCTTCTGATTACTTTGCCGACTATAAATTAAAAAACATTAGCGACCTAAAAATTTTCGCTGACACAATGAAACAATATGAAACCACAGGTGACGAGCATGTTCATGAAGTCATCAAGGAATTGAATAATGCTTTCATCACTCCGATTGAACGTGAAGATATCCTAATGCTTGCCATGACTATGGATGATGTTCTTGATGGTTTAGAGCACTGTTCAGCTCTATTTGAAATGTATTCCATCGTGAACGCGAATGAATATATGCTCAAATTTGTTGATGAGATACGTAATGCAGCACACGAAATCGATCGTGCGGTTGATTTATTGACTGTGAAGAAATTGAACGATATCAGACCAATTGCCATCAAAATCAAAGAGCATGAATCAGATTGCGATACATTGCATCGGCAATCTGTTAAACATTTGTTTAGCGTCGAGAAAGACCCTATCCGTATAATCCAGTACAAAGAGATTTATGAGAACCTTGAAGAAATCGCCGATTATTGTCAATCTGTCGCGAACACATTAGAAACAATCGTCATGAAAAACGCTTAATGAAAGGTTTTAACAATCATGGATACATTATTAATCATAACCGTTATAATCGTCGTTTTAGCCCTGTCATTTGACTTTATTAATGGGTTTCATGACACAGCTAATGCTATTGCTACCGCGGTTTCTACGAAGGCTTTAAAGCCAAGACATGCTATTCTTATGGCCGCTATCATGAACTTCGTTGGCGCGATGACATTTACAGGGGTAGCGAAGACGATTACGAAGGATATCGTCGACCCATTTACATTAGATAACGGCTCAGTCGTTATCATGGCAGCATTAATTTCAGCCATCGCATGGAACCTTATCACATGGTACTATGGCATTCCAAGCAGTTCTTCTCATGCAATCATCGGATCTATTGCCGGAGCAGCCATTGCTGCTGCTGGATTTGGCGCCATCCACTTTGAAGGGTTTATGAAAATCATCTTTGCATTACTATTCTCGCCAGTCATCGCCTTTGTTGTCGGATATACTGTATACAGCATCTTTAAGGTTGTCTTCAAGAATAATAATTTAACGAAGACAAACAAGCGTTTCCGTTATCTACAAATAGGGACTGCGGCTTTGCAGGCGTACTCCCATGGTACAAATGATGCTCAAAAAGCGATGGGGATTATCACCCTCGCTCTTATCTCCAATGGTTTTGTTACATCCACCGATATCCCTACATGGGTTCAAATATCCTGTGCCTTGGCTATGGGACTTGGTACATCTGTAGGCGGCTGGAGAATCATTAAGACCGTTGGCGGCAATATCATGAAAATACGTCCAATCAATGGCGTAGCTGCTGATGTATCATCTGCGGCTATCATTTTCGGAGCAACTTTTATTCATCTTCCAGTCAGCACAACGCATGTTATCTCCTCTGCC
Organism: uncultured Bacillaceae bacterium; assembly: GCA_904501845.1. Taxonomy (GTDB): domain Bacteria; phylum Bacillota; class Bacilli; order Bacillales; family Pradoshiaceae; genus Pradoshia. The sequence goes on from CAJGCH010000171.1 coordinate 5,798, forward strand.
ATCATGGGTGTAGGTGCATCCCATCGTGTCAAAGGAGTTAAATGGAACACAGCACAACGGATGATCATTACATGGATCATTACAATGCCAATCGCAGCAACCCTTGCTGGTGTTATATACTTAATCTTGAATTTATTCTTTTAAAAGCTTGGGCAGCCTTTTCTTGTAGGCTGCCCCTTTTTTATTATAAGTCCCCTAAAAACCATAGTGATGCTTTTTCCACTCCACCCCTTCCATTTCCTGTATAATAAATGCATTAAGGTTTCGTTAAAGGAGCATAAAGATGGAAAAGGAATTTCATTCAAAGGATTATTTCAATGAAGTGTACGCGAACTTGGATGAATTCGCAGATCGGGTAAGCACCCTTATTGGATTCCCCGTTACAATAGAAGATGCTAATCATCAGCTTCTTGCATACAGCACCCATAGCCAAATTACCGATGAAGCCCGGATACTAACAATTATGGGCAGAAGGGTCCCGGAGAAAGTCATCAATTCGCTATGGAAAGAAGGAATTATCCCTGCCCTTCTCAATAGCAGTGAACCCATTGTGATTCCTCCCAAACAACAAGTTGGCCTCGGCAAAAGGATAGCGATATCCATCCGTAAGAATGAGAATGTGCTCGGATTTATTTGGGCTGCTTTAGAACCAGGAACCGAACTGTCCCCGCAGGGTCTCTCAATCCTGAGATTAGCCGCCAAGGAAGCTAAGAATCAATTATTACTCGTCCA
>CAJGCH010000172.1 GCA_904501845.1 uncultured Bacillaceae bacterium
CGACGGCTTAGAAGGCCGTTGCTCTATCCAGCTGAGCTACTGGGACATAATAGTAAGTTTAGTTTTTCGTTTCTTTTTTGTCGTCATCACCTGACGACATTTATTATTATATATTGTGTTCACCGCTAAGTCAATAACTTTTTCGGAAAAGTTTTTTACGTTTTTTTGGTGAAGGAGAAGTGGAATCTCCTTCACCTACTATACAACTTTTTTTCGTTTTAGGAAAGGGTTGTTTTTAAACTCCAGTCTGGTAAATTATCCCCTTCAAGCGTGTAGAAATCAACGATTGCCTTGTTCCCTCGTTTCTCGAGGATGGCGTATGTTTTGTACTTGCTGCCTTTTGGCAGTCGGATGCTGCCAGGGTTAATGAAGAGGCAGTCATCAATCTTTTCCGCACCGGCAATATGAGAGTGGCCGAAGCAGACGATATCAGCTCCCATTTCTCTTGCCTTCAGGCTTACATTCAGCAAGGTGGATTTAACATTGAACAGATGCCCGTGTGTGACGAATATGGACCATGTATCAAAGCTGACGACACTTTCAGCCGGGAAATCATCGCCGAAGTCACAGTTTCCTTGAACAGCGGCATAGGGCTTAATAACATCATCCTCCTGTGACAGCTCAGAGTCGCCGCAATGGATGAAGATGTCTACTTCATCCTTATGGCGGGCATATAGCGTATGCAATTCATCCTGCAGTCCATGGCTGTCACTGACAATCAATGCTTTCATCCGAGCTTCGCCTCCAATGCTTTTAAGGCATTGGCCCGGTGGCTGATTTTGTTCTTCACAGCTGGCTCAAGATTCGCCATGACTGTTTCCTTCTCCGGCACATAGAAAATAGGATCGTAACCAAATCCATACTCACCCTCCGGCTTGCGGGCAATATAGCCCTCACATGTTCCTGATACCGTGATGGTGCCAATCTCAGGACCGACCATCGCTATCGCGCAATAAAATCGAGCTGTCCGTTTCTCGTCTGGGACATCCTTCATTTCCTCGAGGACCTTTTCATAGTTTGCCTGATCATTCTTAGCCGGTCCGGCATAGCGCGCCGAATAAACGCCAGGGCGTCCGTCAAGGGCGTCAATAACAAGCCCTGAGTCATCAGATAATACAGTCATATTCATTTGCTCAGAGATGGCTTTCGCCTTAAGGATGGCATTCTCCTCAAATGTAGTGCCTGTCTCCTCAACATCAATGGCGTCCTCAATATCGAGCAATGTCAGCACCTTTATGCCTTTTGGGGCGAACAGTGCTTCAAACTCCTTCGCTTTCCCTTTATTCTTGGTTGCGATTAAAACAGTTTTCATAGTCCCTCTCCTCTCTAGATATGAAGAAAAAGCGCAGAATCTACGCTTTTACTTGATTTTCTCAGCAATTGGCCCTAAAGCTTCTTTTTGCGCTTCGAATAATTGATTGATCCCTGCAGTCGCTAAATCAAGCAATTCATTTAATTGGGCACGCGTGAAAGTGGCTTCCTCGCCTGTTCCCTGCAATTCTACGAACTCCTCCGCTCCTGTCATGATGACGTTCATGTCAACTAGCGCACGAGAATCCTCATGATAGTTCAAGTCAAGAACGGCACCGAGCTCCTCGATAATCCCAACGGATGTAGCTGCCAGGTAAGATTTAACCGGGAATGATGTGATTTTGCCAGCTTCCTGCAATTTATGAAGGGCTAAGGCCATGGCGACGAATGCTCCTGTAATGGAGGCGGTGCGTGTGCCTCCGTCAGCCTGGATGACGTCACAATCGATCCAAATAGTCTTCTCGCCCAGCGCCTCAAGATCAACAACCGCACGGAGAGCTCGTCCAATCAGACGCTGAATCTCCATTGTTCTGCCGGTTACCTTTCCTTTAGTTGATTCCCTCATTGTCCGCTGCTCAGTCGCACGCGGAAGCATGGAATACTCGGCCGTGATCCAGCCTTTTCCCTCGCCGCGCATGAATGGCGGTACCCGGTCATCCACGCTCGCTGTGCATATGACTTTCGTATCACCGACTGAAATGAGCACAGAGCCTTCCGGATGCTTGATATAATTCGTTTCTATATGTACGGGTCTTAACTCTTCAATTTTTCGACCATCAAATCTCATAAATACCTCCTAATTTGTTCCCATCATGCTAAGTTTAGCATACCCTTTTTTAATTAAAAAGCATCCGAGATCATTGACAGAAAAAAAGACAAGCCCGTATCACCAGGCTTGCCCCTCTCTTCTTAATATGCACCTGTATTCAAGCCTTCCGGACGGGAGACCGGCTCTGTTAATTTTTTGCCGTCTTCCTTCATCAAATCATATTTCCCGTTCACCTGCACATCCACCTTGTCGATGCCTTTTTGCTCAGTCAAGGAAAGGACGAGCTCATTTAGCAGATGCTCTGATACAACCTTCTCTTCCCCATCAAAACTGGAATAGATGGACTCATTAAAGTTCAAACTGACGACCCCGTCCTTAAGGCCCGGTTCATCCAAGAGCTCTGTATCCGGCCTGAACTCACTCACAAGCGGCGTTGAGTAGCCCGGTCCCTTGATCAGGCTTGAAAGGACTGCTTCAACATCCCCTTCGGAATTACTGACTCGCTTCGTCACCGGCACATAATAATAGTTATCCGTATCACCGGCCATGAAATAGACCGTTACAGGACGGGTATTCATGATGTCACTTGATTCAGAGGTATCTGTATTAATCCCCATATTTCTTGAAGCAGCACTTGGAATGGCCGTTTTATTGACCGGCATTTCAGAGAGGGCTGTGCCTTCGATTTGCAATTTTACCTGCTTCACACCATCAAATTGTGTCAATGTCCATGTGATGGCCTCTAAGATGCTTGTCTCTTCCTCTGCTTTGTATTCTTTAAATTCCTTCGAGAAATCGACGGTTGCCACGCCTTCTTTTATTTCGACGCTGTTAATGCTTGTATCAGCTGGAAGAACAGCCTTGAATCCGTTCGGGAGGATCTCGCTTACAGGCCCATTGGCCACCATGTATTCAAGCGCCTGCTTCGCCTCATTTTCTGCTTTCGGGAGAGTCAGCGTCTGCGGAACGACATAGCCATTTGCATCAATTAAGTATATCTCTGTTTGGCTTGTGCCTGCCTTTTCACCGCTTTCATCGGCTTTTTCAGTCCCCTCTTCCTCCTTGTTCACATCTGTTCCTTTCCCCTCTTCTTTCCCTTCTTCTGTTCCTTCCAATGTACCGTCCTCAGTTTCCGTCTCAACATTAGCGGTCACCTCTGTCTCAGTGGAGTCCTCTAAGTATGCGATATCCTGCGGGGGGTCTATTTCTTCCTTTTTTTGAAAATCAAGCATCCCGCAACCTGATGCCAATGCGCTAGTCACAAGCAACGTCGCTGCTAATGCTGATTTTGTTCGTTTAGGCATACACCATACCTCCTAAGACTGTTTGTACTACATTTATACGAGGCTTGGCTCATTTTATGCCATCTTCCAAAAGAAAAAGTTCAGGGCACAATAAACAAAAAAATCTCCCATCAGGAGATTTTTTCAAAGAGGGTTCTCTTCAATATTTAATGATTCAAGCTTGGCATGCTCGACGGTCTCAACCGTTTCCCCGAGCCATGAATAAGCAATGGATTTAAAGATTCTTCTCGATCCTGTCGTATAAAAACGGTAGGAAGGATGGTCATTAGCCATGTTCAGCATCCCGGAATGCTCGAGCAGAACGCTCGCTTCCCTTGCTGTTTCCTCACCGGATGAGATTACGGTGACATAGGAGCCCATATAATTAGAGATTGGTTCCTTCAATAATGGATAATGGGTGCATCCGAGAATCAATGTATCCATGCTGCGATTCTTAAGCGGCTTCAAGGTTTCTGCGACAATCTTTTTCGCGATTGAGCTGTTCCACTCCCCGCTCTCAACTAACGGGACAAATTTGGGGCAGGCCAAGGATTCAAGATGAACTTTCGGATGTATATTCAGTAATGCTTTATTATAGGCCTTGCTCTTAATCGTGCCGGCTGTGCCAATAATTCCGATATTCCTATTTTTAGAGACATCGATGGCTGCACGGGCACCGGGCTGGATGACCCCAAGGACAGGAATCGGGAGCTTCTCCCTCATCTCCTCCAACACGGCAGCGGTCGCTGTATTGCAGGCTATGATAAGCATCTTGATTTTATGCTCAAGCAGGAAGTTAGCCATTTCCCACGTGAAGCGCCGCACTTCCTCCATCGGGCGCGGTCCGTATGGACATCTGGCCGTGTCTCCTAAGTAGATTAAGTTTTCATTAGGAAGCTGCCGGATGAACTCCTTTAGGACCGTTAAACCGCCAACCCCAGAATCAATAAGACCGATTGGGTTCTGTCTATCCACTTAATATCGCCTCTATCTATGTTATGCGTTACTCTATCAATTTTTTCGGATTGATGCAAACAACCCGGACTCTGTTTACTTTATCATTTGTCCGGCTTTTTTCCAACCCGTACATACGACAAAAAAAGAGAGCGCAGGCATGACTTCCATCTTTCCTTCAGGCAATTGCCTAAAATGTAAGCTGGAAAACACCTATGCTCTTTCATTATATGGACTCATACGGATTTGGGGATAGAGCCGTTCACGCTTATTAGGAAAAGTCTCTGTGTAAATTTACAGCTCCAGTTCACCCATCCGAAGAAGTTCAACGACCGCTTGGGAACGGCCCTTTACGCCTAATTTTTGCATCGCATTGGATATGTGATTTCTCACGGTTTTCTCACTAATGAATAAATCCTTCGCGATTTCTTTTGTGGTTTTGTCCTGTACCAATAACTCAAATACTTCTCTTTCTCTTTTTGTGAGTAAAGGCTTGTGAGTGAAATCGTTCTCCTTCAACTATTGTAACCCTCCTTGCTGCCAGCCATAACCTTAGGATTGGGTATATATTTAGTCAAAATAGTGTATGTGATTGGTTGATAAGGAGTGACTATTTTACAAAACGTATTCAGGCTTTTTCCATACTAGCAGGAGAACGCTCGGCAAAGGTTTCCTTCATTTCTTCCGTCCAAGGGACCGTCTTGCCCGTATGCCTGGAAATTTGCACGACGGCCCCGCGCCCGACAAAGCATGGTGTTCCATCTTCCCGAACGCCTAAGTAGTGGATATCGACGGAGGAATGGCCGACTGAAGCTGCCTTAACCATAATATTCATATTCTCATCAAAGAATACTTGCCGTAAATAATCACACTGCAGATCGGCGACGACGGGGATGGTCTCGTTTTTCGTGTCTACCCAGTCCTGCATGAATCCCAAGCTTTTAAAATATTCAATCCTTGCTTGCTCGAAGTACGTGAATGGCACGGTATTATTTAGATGTCCGAACATATCCGTCTCAGAAAACCTCACCTTAACGGGAAAGCTGAAGGAGAATTCCTCCATCCATTCTTTCATGTCAGTAATATAACCGATCTTGCCCATGCTTCATGCCCCTCTCCATAAATGAATGATTATTCATTCATTATATATAAAAACCGACAAAAATGTAATTATTTTCTCGAATAGAGATTCATAGTCTTTGGAAATTTAGCTGACCCACAATATTTTCCTTCTTGAAATCTATAAAATTATCATGGTAGTATAGTGAAATCAGTTTGAGTAGAGATATTGGTCATTCTTTGGCCAAAAATATATGTCTTTCGATACGTCTGCCATCTGAAATTATATTTATGGAGATGACAAACATTATGAAAGCAGAAACAAGACTGCCGAGAAACGCAAAGGAAGGGATTCTTTTCTTACTGATTATCTCAATTATTTCAGTCAACACAATCGCTCCGATTATTATGGGGCTAGAACGCGGCTTCAGCAAAGAAGTCTACATGGATACCTTAAAAATCATTCCATTCATGTGGGTGATTGTTGTACTCTTAGTAAGACTAGTTGCCGGTCCAGTAGTAGGAAAAATAATGCCAAAATTCGTGGGTCAAACAGATGGTTTTAATGCACGGGTTTTACTGAATACCCTTTTAAATGTAACTGTCCTATCTATGTTGCTATCCATTATCGGATCATGGGTCGGCATGGGTGAAATCAGCCTGGAGCCCTTCAAAAACTTCCTTCATATCTGGCCTAGAAACTTCGCGATTGCCTTCTGGATTGAATTATTGGTTGCACAACCAATTGCGCGTTATGTCATGAAACGTATTCATTTAAAGCAGGATCAGCAAAGAGGAATTGCTCATTCATAATTTTGAAATCATACAATCTTGTTTAGTATATCGAGGCTGGGATAAAAGTACTTCAGTCAATAATAAACCCGAACTATTAGGCGATATTTTAATAAATATTTCGCCTAATAGTTCGGGTTTTTTTGATGTTTTCAACAGATTTGTTCATTCTGTATATCATTGTTAATAACCAGTGGAATGGAGCGGAGGCTACTCGACTCCTGCGGGATATAGAGGGAAGGCTGAGACCCCGCAGGCTCAGCCGAGGAGGCTCAGCTTCCTCCCCGCGGAAAGCGAGTGGCCGCAGCGCAATGGAACGAACTTGTTCTTCCAACGTAACTAATGAGTAAGGAACAGA
>CAJGCH010000173.1 GCA_904501845.1 uncultured Bacillaceae bacterium
CACTGCATTACGTGACACAATTGAGGCAGCACCGAGCTTTGTTAAGAATTCAGCTTCAGATTCTTTCCCTGTGCTTGCCTCGACAGTAAAGCCGAGCGTAGCAAGGATGGAGACAGCGAAGCTTCCGACGCCCCCTGTCGCTCCAGTGACAAGCACCTTGCCGCTATCAGGGGTTAAGCCATTATCGAGAAGCCTTTGAACAGATAGGGCTGCCGTAAAGCCGGCTGTTCCAATGACCATTGCTTCCTTCAAAGTCAGCCCTTCTGGCAGAGGAACAATCCAGTCTGCTGGTATACGTGCATACTCACTATAGCCTCCATAATGAGAGACGCCAATTTCATAGCTGGTTGCGATAACCTCATCGCCTTCCTGGAAACGTGAATCATCAGAGGAAACAACTACCCCGGCCAGATCGATGCCAGGCACGAATGGATAAGAGCTGACGATGTTTCCATCAGGAATCGTTGCTAGACTATCCTTATAGTTCACGCTTGAATACTTGATTCGTATTAGCACTTCTCCCTTTGGTAAATCATCAAGCGAGAGTGACTGGACATTTACGGAAAATTGCTCGTCATCTTTGTTAACAACAAGGGCATTAAATTTAGTCGTCAAATAGATTGCTCCCTTCATATGTGAATTGTATACCTAGTATATAGAAGTTACCCTATCTTCACTAGAGGTAAAGACAAATTCAAAAAGGAAATATATTTGAGTGACTCATCTACTGGATGAATTTCCGGAACGAATTGCAGCAGCCCGATGTAAAAAAGAAAAACTAGATACTAATTTTGAGAGGTATTCTCTTCTTTTAGTATTTGCATAGGAATGAAAAATGACTATTAAAATAGTATAAACACTGTAAATAGAGTATAATTACAATTGTCAAAATATATTTACTTTTGTCGTCCCTCTTTAAATATTCTGTTCGTGTGAATCGAAAGTCATGGGTTATAGGAAGGGATTGATTACTAAAATTTACTTTAATCTATGAATAAAGAATTAAATTATCTTCAAAATTCTACATTATATTAATTTTTTTACAGACAAAAGTATCCATGAAATACAACTGTAATGTTTATATAGTGGAAATGAAATTAATGATTGATATAATTAGTTCCGTACTAATGATTGAAGTTATTGGGATTTATTGTCGATAATTGTCGAATCTAGGCTTTCCTGGAATAGAAGGAGAACGAGAACGAATCTAGGTCTATGAGTCTATTTCATACATAGAAGAGATTTTATGTTAGATAGAGAGAGAGAGAAAAGGGCTGCAGGATAGCTCTAAACTGAAAGGGGATCATCAATTGAAGAAGTCATTTATTGCATTGAATATGGCCGTTGCCGTGGGAGCTGGTTCATTGTTTTCGGCGGGATACGCGTCTGCTGAATCCATCTCTGAATTGAGAAAGAAAGAAAGTCAAATTGAAGAGAACCGTTCAAAGGTCCATTCTAATATCAAGGATACGGAGAAGTCTATTGATAAAGTGAAGGGTGAACAAGCAGACTTGGCTTCCCAGCTGCAGAAGCTTGAAAAAGAAATGAAAGAAACAGAGGATAAGATTAACGAGTTAAACGCCAAGATTATTAAGACAAAAGAACAAATCAAAGAATTGAAGAAAGAGATTGAAGTGCTTGAAGATAAGATTGAAAAGCGCAATGAACTATTAAAGGATCGTGCCCGCTCTTATCAAGCAACAGGCGGGAATATGAATTACCTCGAGGTCTTGCTAGGTGCAAGTGACTTCGGCGAATTTGTTGAGCGGTTAAGTGCTGTATCCACGATTATGGATGCAGACCAAGATTTAATCACTGAACAAGAGCGTGACAAGAAAGAACTCGAAGATAAAAAGAAATCTGTTGAGCAGAAGCTCGGTAATCTAGAATCCATGATGGCTGAAGTAAAAGAAATGAAAGCCAAGCAAGAACAGCAGAAAGAAGAGAAAAAGCAGCTCATGAAGAAATTGAAACAAGAACAGAAGCATCTTGAAAATGAAAAGATTGGCATGGAAGAAGAAGCTGACATCCTAGCCGGCCAAGAGGCTGCCATTAAGAAGGCAATCGAGCAAGAGCAAACACGTCAAGCAGAAATCGCCAGACAGAAGGAAGCTGAGCAGAAGCGCCAAGCTGAGCTGGCTAAACAGCAAGCAGCAAAAGAGAAGAAGCAAGCTGTTTCCAGTCCTGCTGCAAGTAAAAGCTCTAGTTCATCCAATTCATCGGGTTCATCCAGCACAAGTTCCAGTGAATCGGCAGCCCCTGCTCCATCCAGCAGCGGTTCAGGGATCTTCATGAAACCTTCAGCCGGTTATTATTCCTCTGGGTATGGCGGGAGATGGGGGACAAACCATAATGGCATTGATATTGCTGCCTCAGGAAAAGTGCCTATTGTCGCAGCAGCTGATGGTGTTGTTTCAAGATCATATTTCTCATCTTCATATGGAAATGCAATTTTCATTACTCATTACATCAATGGCAAGCAGTATACGACAGTGTATGCTCACATGAGCTCGCGCATGGCAAGTAACGGACAAACCGTCAAAAAAGGGCAGCAAATTGGATTAATGGGGAATACAGGACGTTCATTTGGTCAGCATTTACATTTTGAAATTCATGAAGGACCTTGGAATATCAGTAAATCGAATGCCGTTAATCCGCGTAAATATTTCTAATCAAAAGAAAGGGACCTGTAGAAGGTCCCTTTTTTAATGTAAGAATATTGAATCTCGCAAAAAATATTGTTTACCTAATTATCCCATTAAGGTATAATTTGTTTGTGCCAAATAGTTATAATATTCGGTAAAATTGAAAGCGCTTACCCTTGGTAGCGGGAGAGGAGACGGATAAATGGGAGAAAAGAAGCCGACTTATAAGGAGGATAGCGGCCGAACGAATTATACGGCCATTGTACAGTCACCTGATTTCCAAAAGCTTCTGGACGTTAAGAAACGATTCATTATTCCTTTAACCTTGTTTTTCTTAATTTTTTACTTCGCTTTGCCACTCATGACATCTTATTCAACTGTCCTTAATCATTCGTTTTATGGAAGCATAACCTGGGCATGGGTGTTTGCCTTCGCTCAATTTATCATGACATGGGCATTATGCATGATTTACTCCAAAAAGGCCGTACAATTTGACCTCCTGACAGAAAGAATTCTCCAAATGAGAAAAGGGGGTACCTCTAAATGAATGTGGCAGCGTTTTCAATGTTCCTGGGAATTGTGTTCGTGACATTATTGATAACGTATTGGGCATCTAAACGGACAAGCAATGCTAGTGAGTTTTATACCGCGGGCAGTGGTCTGACCGGTTGGCAAAATGGTCTGGCCATCGCGGGTGATTATATGTCTGCTGCATCCTTTCTTGGAATAGCTGGTTCCATTGCGCTTGCCGGATTTGACGGGTTCTTTTACAGCATCGGTTTTTTGGTCGCGTATCTGGTGGTCTTATACTTAGTAGCGGAACCTCTTCGCAATCTTGGTAAATATACGCTGGCTGATATGCTTGCAGCACGTTTTGATACAAAAAAGATAAGGGGATTTGCAGCCTTTAACACGCTGGCTATCTCCATCTTTTATATGATCGCCCAATTGGTTGGGGCAGGAGCACTCATAAAATTATTATTGGGGATTGAATATACGACATCGGTCTTAATTGTCGGGACATTGATGACCATATATGTCATCTTTGGAGGGATGCATGCGACAAGCTGGGTCCAAATCGTTAAGGCGCTTCTTTTGATGGCGGGGACATTCATCATTTCTGTCATCGTCTTAGGAAAATTCAATTTTAGCATCCCTTATATGTTTGAATACATGAGCACAGCCACTCCGCTGAAGGAAACCTTCTTGAATCCTGGGGTTAAATATACGGAAGGGCTTGATACATTGTCGCTCACAATGGGTCTTGTTTTAGGGACAGCAGGTTTGCCGCATATTTTAGTCCGGTTCTTTACAGTGAAGGACGCTAAGGCAGCAAGGAGCTCAGTCGTTGTCGCAACATGGATTATCGGTGCCTTTTATGTAATGACGATCTTCCTGGGATTCGGTGCAGCAGCATTTGTTGGTACGACAGACATCGTCGCCGCTAATGCAGCAGGGAATATGGCGGCGCCGCTACTGGCACAGGCGCTTGGCGGTAACATGCTTTTTGCCTTTGTTTCAGCCGTTGCCTTCGCGACCATACTCGCTGTCGTAGCCGGATTGGTTCTTACAGGCGCATCTGCATTTGCTCATGATTTTTATAATGAGATTCTCCGTAAAGGCAAGGCAGACGAAAAAGAACAAGTCAAAATGGCTCGGTATGCATCCGTTGGTGTATCAGTCATTTCCATCCTGTTGGCTCTAGTAGCGCAAAATTTGAATGTTGCCTTTCTTGTTTCGCTCGCTTTTGCGGTTGCGGCTAGCGCAAATTTGCCAGTCATTCTCTATACAATTTACTGGAAGAAATTCAATACGAACGGCGCTATCTGGGCGATGGTCATTGGGCTCATATCCTCAGTCGGTTTGGTACTGATCAGCCCTAATGTTTTCAGTCCGGATGGCTCGGCAATCCTGACCGGCGAAGCGCTCTTCCCGCTGACGACTCCGGGGCTAGTGTCCATTCCGTTAGGCTTTATTGCCGGCTATTTAGGGACAATCCTGTCACGTCAGAAGGTGGATGAGGCGAAGTTTGATGAAATATTAGTTAAATCAAATACAGGCATGGATACCATTCATCGCATGTAAGAAGAAAACCGGCAAAAAGGGAGGAGAACCCATAAAGTTCTCCTCCTTTTGCTGCGTGTATATGATTTCCCAAGAAATAGTTAGCCCATCTTGATAACAATCTTGCCTTTTGTATGCCCTGATTCACTGAGCTCTTGGGCATTCCTCACGCCTTTCTCGGAGAAAGGGAAGGTTTCAAGTGCAGCCGGCTTTAATCGTCCTTGCTCGAGCAAGCTGGCTAATTCCTGTAATTGATCCCCTTTTGGGATAAGCCAATGGTATTGTTCCCTTACGCCGAGACGCTGCGCATCTTGTTCAGAAGGTGGCTCAACTATGGAAACGACTATGCCGCCCTTTCGGAGAACCTTCATACTGTTAGAGAGTGTTTCACCGCCTACAGTGTCAAAAACAGCATCGTATTCATGTAGGATTTCTTCAAATGATTCGGACTTATAATCAATGCATTGATCGGCACCGAGTGAAGATAAATAGCCATGATTTTTCTTGCTGGCAGTTGTCGCGACATAGGCTCCCTTTAGCTTCGCCAGCTGAACGGCATAAGTACCAACTCCGCCTGCTCCTCCATGAATTAAGACTTTTTGCCCCTCCATGATCTCAAGTACATCAAATAAAGCCTGATAGGCTGTCAAACCTGCAAGAGGAACGGATGCCGCTTGCTCAAAGGAGATGTTATCGGGAATTCTGGCAAGCAATAGCTCATCGACAACGGTATATTCAGCATATGTACCGTAACGTGTCAGTTCAGGCCGGGCGAAAACACGGTCGCCGACTTGGAAATCTTGGACATGTTCTCCGACTTCGGTTACGACACCAGCGACATCCCAGCCAAGAATGATTGGGAAATCAAAGTCATAGCGGTCCTTCAGATAGCCTTTCCTAAGCTTCCAGTCAATGGGGTTGACAGAAGCAGCTTTCACTTCCACAAGGACTTGATTATCAAGAAGAACAGGCTTTTCAATAACTTTTTCCTTTAATTCTGTTACTCCTCCGTATGACTCAATTACTACAGCTTTCATCCTGTTTTTCTCCATGCATATCCTCCTCTTTGTATAAAGGAATTACATCCTTTGTTTCTTCATTCCCTGTAATTAGGAGAGTAATCGCATTTGGAGAAATCCTGTATGTAAAAGTAAATGCTCTGCCCATAAGGCAGAGCATTTTGGTTTCCTTCTCAATCAAGCTGGTGCATCGTCATTAATGGATTTAACAATCAGAATCAGGAGTAAGATGGACAGAACACTAAATGAATAAAAGAGATAGGATTCAGTCTTTTCCATGAAAAATGACATAAGGGGGGGACCTGCCGCCACACCGAAAAAGCGTGCCGAGCTATAAAAGGATGTAATCGTGCCCCTTTGTTCTTTATCGATGTTTTCGGTTATAAGTGCATCTAAGGATGGCAGGATGGTCCCAAGCCCTGCGCCGAATACTGATAATACCGCAATCAGCCAAAAGAGATTGTCCAAGTGTGGAGCAAAACTAATGGTCACGGCTGCTACGACGAGCGAGCTAATAATCAGGATCTTCATGGCTCTAATATTGTCTTTGATTTTCTTTCCAGTGATGAAGGACGCAACACATAAAAAGAATAAGGGGATAGCCAAAATCAAGCCTTTCTTTATGTTATGAATGTCATATCTAGATTCGAGTATATTCGATAAATAAAATTGAATAGCAAATAAAACAAGCATAATGAACGCGCCGGTAATAAAAACACTGTAAAGCCACCTGCCGTCCTTTTTAAAGATTTTTTTGACTTTCTGCAAAAAATCATGGAGCTTGATGGG
>CAJGCH010000174.1 GCA_904501845.1 uncultured Bacillaceae bacterium
ATTATGAATAACTAGTGGAATGGAGCGGAAGTCACTCGACTCCTGCGGGAAGTAGAGGAAAGGCTGAGACCCCGCAGGCGTAGCCGAGGAGGCTCAGCTTCCTCCCCGCGGAAAGCGAGTGGCTGCAGCGCAATGGAACGAACTTGTTCTTCCAAGGTAACTCATGAATAAGAACAAAGCCTATTAAGATTTATTTAGCTATCGTTCGCCTTTCAGGAACGTTTATAAGTTATGTCAGTCTAGGAGACCTCCCAGAGGGTCTCTTTGGGGTTATCACAAAAAAAGCATCTGCCGACTTCTAAGAAGTTTAGCAGATGCTCATCTAACCATTTGCTTAAGAGAAAATATTAATCAGCTCATTTATGGCGAGAACAAGGAAGAGCAGAATGCTGACCGATAGAACGACGTTGGAAATTTTTTGCGAGCGGTCAACCGTTCCGACATATTCCTTTTTATTGAGTAAATAGATTAATGTTATCGCCAAGAATGGCATAAAGATAGCACCGAGTGCACCATAGGCAATGATCAATGCGACTGGTTTACCGAGGATATGGAGTAACATCGGCGGGAAAGTCAGCCACAAAACAAAGAATCGATACGATTTTGTTTTACTCAATGTATTCTTGTTTATATTACTATGAGTAATTGTGCGGACAAAATCAGAGAAAAGATAAGGAACCCCGTTCCATACACCTAATACGGAAGTGAAGGATGCTGACCAGAAACCGACCAAGAATAAGTATTTCACAGCAGGATGAAGCTCATTGCCGATAATGCCTGCGAAATCAACCAATCCAGCCTCTCCGGCGATGTTTACATCCGTTCCATACAATAGCCCTGCACCCATGACCAATAAGGAAATTGTGAAGATAGCGGTTGCGATATAGGCTACTGCTGAGTCCACTCGAATAGCATGAATAAATGATGGTGTCGTCCATTTCTTTTCTTGAAGCCAGTAACCGTAAGAAGCCATGGTCAACGAACCGCCCACGCCTCCAATTAATCCAAGTGCATATAACAGTGATCCTTCTGGTAAGGCCGGAACCGCCGTGCCTATGACATCCCCTAATGAAGGTGTAATAATGAGAGCGCATCCAACTACTGTAATGAACATAATTCCGATTAATACGTTCATGGCAGATTCAAAGATTTTATACTTTCCGGACCATACGAGCAAGAAGGCAGCAATACCGTGAATGATTGCCCATTGTGTGAGTGACAATTGTGGGAACAGTGCAGACATTGCGAGCGCACAAGAGGCTGTTCCAGCCGCACCGTATACAAATCCCCATATGATCGAATAAACGCCGAAATAACCGGTGGCCCATTTCCCCATTTTGTGCCAGCCTTCCAGCATGGTCATACCGCTAGTCACATGCCAGCGTCCTACCCCTTCATTCAAGGCAAATTTCAATACGGAGCCAAGGATGATGGCCCATAAGAAGACGAGCCCATAATTCGTCCCGGCAACGAGTGCGGCAACAAGATCTCCGGCTCCTACCCCTGTCGCGGCGACTATCAGCCCTGGCCCGATGATGGATTTTTTTGAGATTGTAGCATCAGGCTGCAGATCTGTTTGACGTGCTTGCATAAATATCCCCCCATTTGTTATATGTCTTTTGTTGCTCTCTTCTATTTTCCTATTATTGTGTAAAAATATCAAACATTTTTATAATTCGAATTATTTATCGATTAAAAGAGAGTGGCGGCGTTTTTGGCGATGACGGTATATTCGAGCTTTTCAAGGGTTCGCCAATAATCCTTTTCTATCAGTCCATTAAGATTTAGTTCAAGATCTGCCAGATAGGATAGGACTTTTGTGTCTTTAAACCATTCGGTATGAGTGGCCGGATTGTGGGGGCAATCCTTCCAAACATAATGCCATAAGGGACTGTATATTTTCGGTTCCCCTTCTTTTAGCGAGTCATTTTTGAATCGGCTGTGCTTGCGTTTGATTCCTGGCACCTCCTCATTAACGAGATTGAACAGATGCGGCCAAAAATCCATACGCGAACCGGTATGAGGGGTTTTGCTGGCCCAAAGAACCGATGTCTTTAAGAATTCGGGCTTGAACAGGAGTGCATATAAATAACGGCCGATATTGATTCGATTATGTAATTCCTCAAATTGATGGATGGTTTTCCCGCGCAGGGACAGCTGTTCCCTCCCATTCACGAAGGGAAAAAGGATTTGATTCATCGAGAGCATATCCTGAAGCTTAAACTCAATCTTTTCAAACACATTCTTTTTATAATGCTTATCCCTCATCACGGTTTGCTCCAAATGGTTTTGCTCATTGACCACCAAGGCAAGCGTAATCATTTTTGAATCATGATTGTTGATAAAAAAGGACCAAATAACCTCCATAAAAACAGAAACATGAAAGGAGGAGATTAGATGAAAATAATTTTTGTTGTCCTGTTTACTTTTTTCATATAACAACAATTGAGGGTATGCATCCTCGAAGATAATCCAGTTCCCTTTTTCTAAAAAGGCATAGAAATCCTCGCATTCTTGTTTTGATAATAATCTTGGCAGGTAAGAGCCCTTCAGGTCCGTCATGTTCCAGCCGGTATTGCGTGAGACCATGTGAGCCAAGAAGGACCAATGAATTTCAGGATGGCGGTTGTAAAAGTCTAGATAGGCTTCCGTTCTCGTTATATTATTCCGATTGCAGCGCTTTGTTTCAGAACGAATGCTAGCAACCAGCTCTTTTTCTCGATTGGATTGGGGGATAGGTAGACGGGGCGCGCGGAGTCGTTCCTTTAACGCCTTTTGCAGGGGAATATATATTTTTGGTATTTTTTTTGCTTGTAAGTAAATCGGAAACGACCTCCTATCAAAAAACTTGAAGCGCGTTTTCTCCTTAATTTATTCCAAATCCATTTGCTTATTCCTAAACACACTGGCACAAAAATTGCATGAATAGTATATGAGGCTTTATATAAACATCTCTATCTTACTTATACTGCCTTTAGTTGCAGCAGATAAGCTGGATGGTCGTAAATTAAGTGTGCAAAAGAAAAGGAAGGCTGGTGAAAGTGTATGAACGTTTTGGAAGTGCCTGCAGTTAGCATGCCGCCTGAAGCCACTGAGCTTCGCAGACAAGTGCGTGACTTTTTAAAGGAAGAGATAAGGGAGGGACGGATTGAATCGAAATGTGATTGCTGGCTAAGCGGATTTTCAGCCTCTTTCTCGAAAAGACTGGGAAGTAGAGGCTGGATTGGAATGACATGGCCAAAGGAATATGGCGGCCATGAGCGGTCCTCGCTTGAGCGTTATACCGTCATGGAGGAATTGCTCGCGTTTGGAGCGCCGGTTGCGGGACATTGGATTGCTGACAGGCAATCAGGTCCATTGCTTTTGAAGTATGGAACGGAAGACCAGAAGCGTCACTTCCTCCCGAAGATTGCCGGCGGCGAATGCTATTTCTGCATCGGGCTGAGCGAGCCCAACGCAGGGTCTGATTTAGCGGCCATCCAAACGAGAGCAACAAAGACAGAGGGAGGCTGGATTTTGAACGGGAGCAAGATATGGACGAGCGGGGCCCATTTCTCCCATTATATGATTGCCCTTTGCCGCACTGAAGACCTGGACCCAAAAGACAGACATGCAGGAATGAGCCAATTAATTGTTGACTTAAGCTCGCCCGGAGTCTCCATTCGTCCCATCATATTGATGACAGGTGAACATCATTTCAATGAAGTGTTTTTTGATGATGTGTTCATACCGGATGAGCGGCTGATTGGCACGAAAGGTGATGGGTGGGCTCAAAGCATGGCAGAACTCGCTTATGAGAGAAGCGGACCTGAGCGTTTTCTGAGCACCTTTCCATTACTCAATGAACTGACCAATTCCCTTCTGGAAAAAGAAGATCATCAAGGGCTTATATCTGTAAGCCGGCTCATGGCACGTCTATGGAGTTTGCGGAACTTATCCATTGGGATTGCCGTCCAGTTAGAAAAGGATGTCCCTTCCAATATATCCGCAGCTCTTGTCAAGGATATGGGGACACAGTTCGAACAGGAGATAGCAGAGTTTGCGAGAGAGTATACGGACGTCATCCCCTCTGTTGGCTCATCTGACCGCTTGAGCAGGTTGATGGCAGAATCCATCCTTCAATCGCCAGGCTTTACGCTGAGGGGCGGCACCACCGAAATATTAAGGGGAATCGTTGCGAAGGAGGTGATAAAAGCATGAGTGATATGCAAACCATCATTTTGCAGAGTGCGGAGAAAATTTTTACGAAGCATTTGACAAAGGAGATGCTAGAGAGGGCTGAAGCCGGGTATTTTCCGTCTGATCTGTGGCAGAAGCTGCAGGAATCTGGTCTTCTGCTGCTGGGCATCGAGGAGGAGCAAGGCGGAAATGGAGGGGACTTGGCAGACGGCTTTAAGCTAATGCAGCTGGCCGGTAAATATGCAGCGCCAATCCCGATTGCTGAAACACTGATAACCAACTGGATATTGGCGGAAATTGGCTTGAGAGCTAGCGGCGATATAAGAAGCCTTTCATGTCTTTTTGAACCTGACAGAATTGTTTCAACAGAGGCTAGAGGTCATATATCCGGCATGATTTCTCATGTTCCATATGGCAGGGATGCTTATAAGGTCATCACATTCATGCTAAGCGAGGAAGAACCCTCATTAGTCATTCTCCCAGTCTCATCCGCGAGAATTGAAAGAAACCAAAATTTAGCGGCGGAAGCGAGGGATACACTCCATTTCAATTCGGTCTCGACCCAGGAAATAGAGCGCTATCCAATCAAGGCTGTAATGCGTGAACGAACCATTTGTATAGGTGCATTGGCGAGAGTGGCAATGATGACTGGAGCGATGGAGAGAATCATGGATTTGATCATTGAGCATGTGAAAACCCGTCACCAATTTGGGAGACCGCTCGCGCGCCAGCAGGCCATCCAGCAGCATATCGCCCTCCTTGCCGGGGAATTGGCAGCTGCAAAAGCAGCCCTGAATAATGCAATTGCCGCCTTCGAAAGCGGCCTTGCGACAAAGGAAATCGCTTTGGCAAAGATTCGTCTGAATGAGGGGGCGGGGAGGTTTGCACAGGTGGCCCATCAAATCATGGCGGCTATTGGTTTTACCCATGAGCACAGCCTTCATCACAGCACCAGGAGGCTTTGGTCATATCGTGATGAATTCGGGACTGAAGGAGATTGGTCCAAGATCATCGCCAAGCAGCTGAAGCAAGCAAATAAGAATGGATTATGGGAATATATAACCGGGCAGCACGCACCGAAAGGAGATAAAAATGAGCGATCTACTATTTACCGTTAGGAATCAAGTGGCACGGATAACATTGAATCGGCCGGGGCAAATGAATGCCTTCAGTGAGGAAATGATTCATTCCTGGATCAAGGCACTTGAGGAGGTGCGCGACTCAAATGACCTGCGTGCAGTAATCATCTCTGGCAATGGACGCGCCTTTTGCTCAGGAGGGGATATTAAGGCAATGGCAAGAGGAGATGGCTTCCTTGACCATAATGGCGAAAATGATTACACATCCACCGCTCTTGACCGCAAAAACTCCCTATGGAAGAACGTTCAGCGCATCCCTCTTTTACTGCAGGAAATCGACATCCCTGTTATTGCGATGCTGCATGGCGCCGCATTTGGGGCCGGCTTTGACATGGCGCTAGCGTGTGACATCAGAATTGCTGCACGAAGCACCAATATTGCCGAAAGCTATGTAAAAGCAGGCATCGTTCCGGGTGATGGGGCTGCCTGGTTCCTGCCAAGGCTTATAGGTACGGATAAAGCATTGGATTTATTGTGGAACGGGCACGTACTGACAGCAGAAGAGGCCCATCAGCTTGGTCTCATTACCTATGTCGTCGATGATCATGAACTCGAATCCTTCACGGATCAGTATGTAGAAAAGCTCATACGTGGACCTAAGGAGACGATGCGTTTCATGAAAAGGGCTGTCTATCAAAGCGGCAAGATGGATTTAAGAACATCGTTGGACATGATTTCTTCCGCCATGGGCATAATCACAGAGCTTGATGATTATCAAGAAGGCGTCAAAGCGTTGGTCGAAAAGAGAAAACCAAATTTCAACTGATAGATAGTGAACTCGCTGAACCAGTGAGTTCTTTTCTTTTAAGTTGAAAATAAGAGATAGGAGCCAAATCAATCTCAAACTATGTTGGCATAAATCTTGCATCTATCAGAAATAGAACGAGAAATAGAACGGGGATTCCTAAATGAATGGATAGAGACAGAAGTGAATCAATTGCTCGAGATGGGCATAAAGGTTCTGCTGAGAATCGCCTAGCCTTGATGATAGCTAATAACCAATAATGGTAAAATATTTTTCATTTGCTCTGCAGAAGCCGGAGAGGATTTGCGAGATGTAAACGCTAAATTTACGGTGAATAAAAGAGGGAGATGTCATAATTATGGAATCGCTTGATCATGTAAGAAAATTATTCGAAAACAGTGCATTCAATCAGC
>CAJGCH010000175.1 GCA_904501845.1 uncultured Bacillaceae bacterium
CTCATATCAATCATCGGGATTTTAATTGTACTAGGGTTAGCTTATATCGTCAGTAATAACCGGAAGGACATTAAGTTCAAATACATTGGCATCATGATTGTGCTGCAAATTCTGTTGACGCTATTGCTGCTCAACACGAAAATCGGCTATTTCATCATTCGTGCCATTGCAGTTGTATTTGAAAAGCTCCTCCAATATGCAGCAGAAGGGATTACATTTGTCTTTGGAGGCCTAGCCAATGAGGGTCAGGCACCATTCTTCCTGACGGTGCTTTTGCCAATCGTATTCATCTCAGTCTTGATTGGAATCTTGCAGCATTTCAAGATTCTCCCGTTCATCATGAGAGGAATTGGCTATTTACTCAGCAAGGTAAATGGCATGGGTCAGCTAGAGTCGTATAATGCGGTTGCCTCTGCCATGGTAGGTCAATCCGAGGTTTTCATAACGGTAAAAAAACAATTGGGCAAGCTGCCGCCAAACCGTTTGTACACTTTATGTGCATCAGCGATGTCAACGGTATCTATGTCCATCGTCGGTTCCTATATGACGATGATTAAACCAGAATATGTCGTAACAGCGCTCGTGCTGAACCTATTTGGCGGGTTCATTATTGCCTCCATCATCAATCCATATCAGGTTGACCCAAATGAGGATATTCTCCCTGTGGAGGAAGACGAAAAGAAACAAACCTTCTTCGAGATGATCGGGGAATATATTATGGACGGCTTTAAGGTGGCCATCGTGGTTGCGGCGATGCTTATTGGTTTTGTTGCCTTGATTGCGTTTATCAATGGCACTTTCGATCAAATCTTCGGCATCACGTTCCAGCATTTACTTGGCTATCTCTTTGCTCCGATTGCCTTCATAATGGGTATTCCTTGGAGTGAAGCAGTATCAGCTGGGGGAATCATGGCAACGAAGCTTGTGACAAATGAGTTTGTCGCAATGGTGAGCTTGACCGATATTGCGGATACGTTCAGTGAACGTACGCTTGGCATTCTGTCAGTCTTCCTTGTCTCATTCGCCAATTTCTCCTCTATCGGGATTATTGCAGGAGCGGTCAAGGGGCTTGATGAGCGGCAAGGTAATACGGTCGCTCGCTTTGGGCTGAAACTTTTATATGGAGCGACACTAGTCAGTATCCTTTCCGGCCTGATTGTCGGGCTCATCATTTAAGCAGATTCCTCGTGAATCTGCTTTTTCTTTTCTTGATGATTTAACTTTTGCTATTTTTCGTTATACTATAGGGATAGCGATATAGATGAAATTTAGAGAGAATGTGATATAAATGCTAGAATTGACATGTGAGATTAAAGCGCGAGATAGTAAAAAAATAAAAGGCGGGTACCCGTTATTAGATAAGAGAGCGATTGTCCATCCGGAGATTTTGAAGGAGGAGGGAAGCATCCTCAACCTCATCGATGAAAAAGGTCAATTCATCGGGAAAGGCTATTATGGCAATCAAAATAAAGGAATTGGCTGGGTATTGACGAGAAAACGCGGAGATTCCATTGACCAAGCCTTCTTTGATGCGAAAATAACAAACGCTCTCCGTGCACGTTCTGCTTACTTTAACAGTGAAGAGACAACGGCATTCCGTGTGTTTAACGGAGAGGGGGATGGGATTGGCGGCCTAATCATCGATTATTATGATGGCTTCTTCGTCATCCACTGGTACAGCCAGGGCATCTATACCTTTAAGGACATGGTGATTTCCTCTTTGCAGCACTGGGAAGGCGGCTATAAGGGTATTTATGAGAAGAAACGCTTTGATACGAAGGGTAAATATATCGAGGATGATGACTTTGTTGCCGGCGTGAGGGGTGAGTTTCCGCTTATCGTCAAGGAAAATGGGGCTAACTTTGCCGTCGATTTAAATGATGGGGCAATGGTTGGGGTGTTTCTTGACCAGCGTGACGTGCGCCGGACCATCCGTGATAAGTATGCGAAGGGAAAGACAGTGTTGAACATGTTCTCCTACACAGGAGCGTTCTCCGTATTTGCAGCCCTTGGAGGAGCCAAAAAGACGACGAGTGTTGACCTTGCCAACAGAAGCTACGCAAAGACGATAGAGCAGTTCAGCATCAATGGGATTGATTATGAAAGCCAGGATATCATAGTCGAAGATGTATTTAAATACTTTAAGTATGCAGCGAGAAAAGAATTGAAATTTGATTTAGTTATTCTCGATCCGCCAAGCTTCGCTAAATCAAAGAAATTCACCTTCAGTGCGGCAAAGGATTACACAAACTTGCTGAAGGATACGATTGCGATTACGGAGAAAAACGGTATGATCGTGGCCTCAACCAATTGCAGTGCGTTTAATATGGACAAATTTAAACGATTTATTGATACAGCCTGTAAGGATATGAAGCGTCGTTACCGAATCCATGAGGAGTTCTCGCTCCCGGACGATTTTAAAACGATACCTGAATACAAAGAAGGAGACTATTTAAAGGTCGTCTTCATTGAATTGATAGGCTAATAATAAAAGGAAGCCGCTCATTATAGAGAGCGGCTTCCTTTTGCTTAATTAGAAGAATAAGGCGCCTAGAGCGAAGCCGCCAATTAAGCCAAGAGCAACCGGGTAACCCCAGCCCCAGCCCCGGCCCCAACCCCAGTAGCCATAGCCTCCGCCTTGGCCACCGTGTGGCCTGATCCAAACATGCTTATTCGTAACGCGTGTGATAACACCATTATGCTTCCTGCCGTGAACATCCGTGATGCAAACATTACGTCCGATATGTCTATTGCATACATCATAATAATTCATGAGGATAATACCTCCTTCCTGAATTGGTTTCTCTGTATTGTATTTTGCTTTGGACAACTTGCCTGTTTATATACCTATCTTTAAAGCTTTTTCTTGGAGCGGAACAAAAAAGGAGGGCGTTCATACAATGGCAAAAAAGGCAGAGGGGTGCAATGTATCTGTGTATACGTATATGGATTTATTATCAATCCTTGGAATAGGTGGAGCCCATCCTGGTGGAGTCAAGGCGACCGACATTATGCTTGGTGGAGAACCGATTGGACCTGAAACGGTTATTCTTGATGCAGGGTGCGGCACGGGGCAGACGAGTGCCTATCTTTCATCACGGTATGGAGCCCAAGTATTGGCGCTTGATAATCATCCGATTATGGCGGAAAAGGCGAGGCAGCGCTTCAGCATGCAAAACCTGCCTGTTCAGGTCATAGAATCTTCTCTTGAGGCCATGCCTCTTGCCTCAGAGTCCGTGGATTATTGTCTATCAGAATCTGTCCTTTCCTTTGCTGATTTTTCCGCATCAGCGAAAGAAATCCATCGTGTATTGAAGGGAAATGGAGTCCTTTATGCGATTGAGCTGACGATGTCTGCGCCTGCCGGAGGAGCGGAAAGGCAAGCGATTGGGTCCTTCTATGGATTCCGGCAAATGTGGACTGAGGAGGATTGGATAGCGGCATTTCTTCATGCAGGGTTTGGCCATGTGGATATTCGCGAGCTTCCTTCCTATTATGATGATGACGAACCGCTCACTGACTTTTTCCCATCTGAGAATATTCCGGAGCAAGTCTTCCAAGTGCTTTCTCATCATGAACAAATGCTTAAGCAATACCGGCATCTGATGAATTATCGAATCATACGGGCGCAGAAGTAAGGGGGCAGGCAGGAGCCTGCTTTATGGCCATATATCGCCTTTTTTGCTGCCCCATTCGCCATCTATGCAAATGACAGCTTGGAATGAATACATGGCTGGATAATATTTAGGAAATAACAAGATTGAATAGATGTATCTATTTAGCATGACTCCAATAAAGGAAGAGAGGCAGAGGCATAGCGGCGGCTATTAAAGAGTCGGCATACTTTTGCGATTCAATAATTTATTGGGTTATTTTTTAAATAAATTCACTTTAACATGGGAGGCGTTAACCTAATAGGTTTGCGCTTTTTTGTCATGTCAATCAATCAAATCTATGAAATGACTCGTCAATGTCCTGCTTTGTGTATGTAAAACAGGGTTAATATCCTATGAATCATTTTTTCTGCCTATTACTATTTTCCTGTTTTTGATTATTCATCATGGTAGCATAAAGAATCAGAACATTCAGTGATATCATTACCTTGGAGGAAATTGCCAAAAATGTGATTGTGGGGGGAGAAATTTGAGGAAAAAGATTCTATCAATTGGTTTATGTTCTGTTTTATCTCTTACATTATTATGTGGGGGAAATTCATGGACAGCAGAAGCAACAAACGGCCAAAATCTACCCGCATCATTAGAAACAGCAGCTAAGGGAAAGATTCCAGAGTGGAAGGGAATACCGCTAAATGGATTGATTCCGGAAACGGCTTCAGGCGCAACGAGAATTGAACTGGAAAATGGAATGACAAAACCAATCTATTCAACTGACGAGGCCATAATAGAGGAATTATTCGTCGAGACAGAGGTAGACAGCGACAGGGATGGGAAGCGTGACCGTGTGTCTATTAAAGTGTACCGGCCAAAAACGGAACCAGGTGTTAAAGTGCCCGTCATTTATGAGATGAGTCCCTATCGCTCCGGAATTCTAAATGTTCCTGTCTATAATGTCGATGTGGAGTTAAATCCCGTTGAACATCCTGGGAACGGGAATGGACGAGGAGGAAAGCCGTTCGCCGCTGCAAAAGGGCAGCCTGCCAATCTTGGCTCCTTGGGGAATTACTATGTCCCTCGTGGTTATGGTGTTATTCTTGCGGAGAGTATTGGGACAGGCAAATCGGATGGTTGTCCAACAACAGGAGATGAACGTGAAATTCTCGGCACGAAGGCTGTTATTGATTGGTTAAATGGGCGAGCAAAAGCTTATGCAGGAGACGGGAGAGAGGTATCCGCTGATTGGTCCACAGGCAACGTGGGGATGACAGGTACTTCCTACAATGGGACCTTGCCGAATGCCGTTGCTGCAACAGGTGTGGATGGACTAAAAACGATTATCCCAGTTGCAGCTATTAGCAGCTGGTATGACTATTATCGTGCAAACGGGGCAGTTATAGCTCCTGGAGGCTATCAAGGTGAAGATACAGATAATATGGCTGAAGCCGTCCTCACTCGTGAAAATCCGCAGGTATGTAAGGATGTCATTGCTGAGTTAACAGCTGAACAGGACAGAGAAACAGGGGACTACAGTGAATTCTGGGCAGACCGTGATTATGTAAAGGATGCTAAGAATATCGAGGCTAGTGTTCTTGTTGTACATGGGCTGAATGATTGGAATGTTAAAACAAAGCAATTCTCACAGTGGTGGGAAGCATTGGGAGAAAATAATGTCCCTCGCAGATTATGGCTCCATCAGGGAGGCCATTCAAGTCCGTCGGGCAATAACTGGCCGCAATTACAAAATAGATGGTTTGATTATTATCTCTATGGGATTGAAAATGGGGTCATGAATGAGCCGGCGGTAGATATCCAGCGTGAGGACAGAACGTGGACTAAGGAAACAAACTGGCCTGCAGCTGGTTCTGCTCCGACAAGACTTCATTTGACAGGTGCGGGAAATGATTTAGGTAAGTTACATCTGAATCCGGTTTCGAATAAGCCGCATAACAAGCAAACAATTATGGATGACCCAATGAAAAAGGCCAATACACTCATTGCCGACCCAGAGCTAAATTCCTCCAACCGGCTGGCTTATATGACTCCGGCATTAACTGATTCCGTCCGGTTGAGCGGAACGCCGATAGTCAGCATCCGTGCAAGCATAGACCGTCCGGTTGCTAACTTAACGGCCTTGCTCGTTGATTACAGCAGTTCAAGCCCAGTCATAGTATCGCGTGGCTGGATGGATCCGCAAAATCTCCAATCCGATGAACGCTCTAAATCACTGGTTCCTGGCAAGGATTATACGTTTGAATGGGAAATGGAGCCTAAGGATTATGTATTTAAGGCTGGTCACCAGATCGGGATTGTCCTTATCGCCAGCGATTACGACTACACAATTCGTCCTAAAGCTGGCACGAAAATTAATGTTATTCCAACCCGCAGTGAAATTACATTGCCTATTGTTGGCGGTCGCAGTGCGTTTAAGCAATAAATCAAGTAAGAGGAGGGTCAGCCTCTTCATGACTAATTCCTATACACGCGAGCCGACAAGAAAGACCGGCAAGAATGAAGCAGAATAGGGCTGGGAGAAGTTCTTGGACCAGTGGAATGATGGGATATTAAACAAGCAAAAAGCCAGTTCATCAGCTGAACTGGCCTTTTTGTTTAATTTTACGCATCTGCGGTTTTACTCATTGCGTTTTTCAGCCAATTCTTGCCCTCGACAAGACGTGTGACGAGCATTGCGCACACAGTGTTTCCTGTAGAGTTCAGCAAGGTAGCTGGGATATCGATGATGGTACTGATAACAGCGATGAGCGGCAATACCTCAGGGGAGAAGCCGAATAC
>CAJGCH010000176.1 GCA_904501845.1 uncultured Bacillaceae bacterium
GGAGTTATTTCCCCTTGTTTCTTTTGGCAATCCAATAAATCCAGGATGACAAACCCTTGCCAATGATGTGGTGGGACAGCAAACAAATTCGAGCTTTTAATGGGAATGCCGATAACCCTTGGCAGCATACCTTGAATGCCGATTGAATAAAAAGCGCGAAAAAGCGGATTGTTGATTCCTTGATAGCGCCATTCATTTCTGATTAAGCTTTCTCGCTTTCTTACCCACTCATGGAAAAATAATATGGGCCTTGCCTTCGGATAAAGAATTTGCGGAAAGGATTTCTCAGTCAAGGAAATGCTCTCCGCCTGACCGAAAAACAATGTTTTTGTAATGGGAATAAGGTTATTCAGAAGGATAAAGGTTTTGGGGTTTTTATAATCAAAGAACAGAAGATAAGAGAAGCCTTTGGGGGAGTGGCGAATCGCTGATTGGAGAGAAGCCGTCAAGGACCATAGATAGTGTCCTTGTTTCTTTAGAAAACCTGAATGAAAGATCCATATTGGTTCTAGCTCTAATTTCTTGTATCCTATCGTCCTCTCAATGAGACGCACAGCAGATATGGGGGAGCATTGGTATTCTATCGCGTAGCTTCTCCCATCCGCATAGGCTTCAATATCTGTTCTTTGACAGATTGAATGATAATATTTCTCCAATATGGATTTCTCTGTCCATTTAACCGTCCATTCGTATAACAAATTCTTTCCTTCTAAATGCATGATGGACTCAGGTTCATCAGTGCCCGGGCATTTCTCCTCCCGCTGATGGGCAAAATGGGGAATCCGCTTGCTGCCAGCCTTATATAACACTCGTTTCCGGCAGACAGGACACCTATATTCCTCACCCGATCGTTTAGTTATACGCATGGAGTGAACCAACTCACCTTCTTGGTTGGCTGCTATTAACATGGGGAAACAGCTCCTTTCTAGATTAGGGATACTGTATCTAATTCTAGAAAAAAACCGATATTCCTTCCGTCCTTTCATTATAAAAAGGGGGAGAGCAATCGCGATAATGACTCAAACAAACGCATGAAAAAAGTCCTGTTCTGGAAAGTTTCTATATGAAGCTCATTTGAGACAATCAAATCTTGCAGGTAATCTTTGACGAGCTTTTTAACACTATCGGTTCGATACAAGAAAGCATTGACCTCAAAATTCAAATGGAAGCTGCGCATATCCATATTGGATGTCCCTATAGAAGCGAGCTTTCCATCGACAATCATCAATTTCGAATGCATAAAGCCTTCCCTGTATTCATAGATTCTCACCCCTGCCTCAAGCAATTCAGGATAATAGGACCTTGAGGCGTGAAAGACAATCCTGCTGTCAGGATTACTCGGAACCAGCAATCGGACATCAATCCCGCTTAAGGCAGCGACTTTAAGCGCTGAGAATATATCTTCATCTGGAATGAAATACGGAGACGCTATCCATACCGTCTCTTTTGCCGAAGTGATCATTGAAAAATAAATATCCTTAATAACACTCCATTCATTATCAGGTCCTCCCGCCAGAACCTGGACTCCACCATGAACTTCATTCGGCGTCTCTTTCATCAGCAAATAATCATCCGTCAAGAAGCTATGATTGGTCATATAATACCAGTCTTGAATAAAGATTAGCTGCAAGGCTCTTACACCTTCACCCTTCAACATTAAATGAGTATCCCTCCAAAAACCGATCGATTCATCCTTCCCTAAATATTCATCCCCTATATTCAGTCCACCGACAAAGCCGACATACCCATCAATCACAATGATTTTTCTGTGATTACGAAAATTAAACTTATTATTCAAGAAAGGGATTTTTACTGGTCCGAATGCAACAGTCTCAATGCCCCATGCCTTCATTTCACGGACGAATTTTGACGGCAGCCGCCATGATCCAACATCATCATACAAGAAGCGGATTTTCACCCCTTGCTTTGCTTTCTCAATTAGAATATCTTTTATTTCTTTGCCTAATTCGTCATCTCGCACAATATAGTATTCCAGGTGAATATGATTCTCCGCTGAGCGCAAGGCTTCTTTAATCGCATCAAAGGTCTCCTTGCCATTAGTCAACACCTTCGTTTCCGTTGAATAGGAGATATTCGTATTACCAAGTTTTTCGGCAAGCTTCAATAACTTGCCGTAGTCATCATCCTCACCAGGCTGAATTCCTTCAGCCTTAGCCGATTTGCTTCCTAAATAGACTTTTTTATCAAGAAAGTATTTTTTCTTGAACATCCTCTCTTTTCGATAATTCCTCCCAAATAACACATAAAAAATAAAGCCAATCACAGGAAAAGCGCCCAAGACAACAAGCCAAGCCAAAGTCTGGGTTGGATGACGATTTTCCATGAAAATAACGAAGCCGATAAAAACAACCGACAAAGTTAAGCCTATGCTGATATACTGGATAATATCACTCTGAATATTCTCTCGGTATAGATAAATCACAATAAAAATCGTAAACAAAAACAAAAGAATATTTACCGTATACTTCATACCATTCACCCGAATCCTCTAAAATATAAGACCTTCCTCTATACCCATATTTCGGATTCTTGACCCCTGCTTGCTATGAAAGAATAATAAAAAAGCTAGTTCCCAATATGGAAACCAGCCGATAAATTTTACGCGAAATATTGATTAACTGTATTGAATACATCATCCGGTATGATAACAGAACCATATTCCTCGATTCGATGAATAGTCACCCTTGATTCATCTGAATATTCCAGGAGGATGGATAGGATATTGTCTATTTTATCTTCTTCAAATTCGCCTTCAGGGAATTCTACATAAAGATAGTATTTATTTTCAAAAGAGTATAGCTTCGTAAGCACTCCATGGACTCCGTTAGTTTTGCTGAGTGCCACTACATCCTCAAAGTCTTGGAACACGAGGACAAACTGAAGCGCCTCTTCTTCCACAGCTTGTTCGTCCATTGATTGCTCTGGATGAAAATGTTCATTCAGCATTGATTCAATCTTCAGATCAACTGCATTCGCAGAATCATCAATTGGCAAGTCAAATTTTTGGCCGTCCTTGGAGAGTTGAGCTCGCGTAACTAACACTTCTAATCCTTTTTCAAGTGCTTGGATTTGAATCCAAAGTGGACCTTCTACTGTAAAATCCTCTTCTTCATGCACTTCATCCATCATTTCCCAGAATAGTTCTTCGCTGCGGTCTCTGTTATACCAAATCTCTTCACGATCAAAACCGCGCTTCTCTATGTCTCCGTATGAAATATAGAATTTCACAGTGTTTTCATTAATACGCTCGATTTCCATGATTCACTCTCTCCCTTCTGGTTTGAGGTCAATTGAAGGGATTCCCCCCAAACTAGGTTGTTATATCATTTCCCTGTTTTAAAAAATGTTAATCATGGATGAACCTTTCGTCAAGTGTGGTCCTAGTTATATTTTATGCTAATTATATGGCAGAGGGAAACAAAAAAACCTACTTTTATAAAAATAAACAAAAAGCCCACTAAAATTAAAATGAAAAACCCCTTGCAGAAACAAGGGGGCTAAATTTGATTTTGTTAATTGACTAGGCGTTGAGCTTCACGAAGTTGAAAGGTTCTGACTTTCCTAGGTAGGAAACGTCGAATTTCATCTTCATTATAGCCTACTTGCAATCTCTTTTCATCGATGATAATCGGTCTTCTTAACAAACCGGGATTTTGCTGGATAATGGTGAACAGTTCTTGCAATGGCAGGTTATCCAGATTCACGTTCAGTTTTTGGAATGTCTTTGAACGTGTAGAGATAATCTCATCTGTTCCATCCTCTGTCATGCGGAGGATTTCTTTAATCTCATCGAGACTCAATGTTTCTGAGAATATATTACGCTCTCTATATGGAATATCGTGTTCTTCTAACCAGGCTTTGGCCTTTCTGCATGAAGTGCAGCTAGGTGATGTGTATAGTGTTACCATTCCCTGTCACTCTCCCTATTGTTATAGTTCGCAAATCCATCAATGGCTTTATATTCGACTATGTAAAGTTATAGGTTTATAATATTTGATATGTGAATAATTTATAATTATTATAAATAAGAAACACATTAAATTTATTATACATGATAAAATTTGGATTGTGTAGATATTTTTAGAAAAACCTTCCGTTATTTCTCAATATTACACAAAACATTACATTCATGAAATATTTGTCATATGGGTTTGTCCTATAATCCTTTTCAAAGAATGTTTTTAATAATCTTATATTTATTAATACCCGTTAAAAATTACAGGTAAACATTTTGAAAAATACAGAAAAGCTGAGGCGACAACCTCAGCTTTTAATTTCTTCTAATATATTTGTCTTATCAACATGTATTTTCAGTACCTGCTCAGTCGGCTCCAATGACCTTCCGTATAGTTCCTCATCCTTATACGTATGAAGCTCCCTGTACACGTCCTGCATACCTTTCAAAACATCCTGCTCCATAAGGGCGGGATCTGGAGACCAATATAAAATTTCCAGCTCCACTTCCTCATCAGTCACCGGAGAAGTCTTTTTATAGTGGACAGAGCTCGCATGCTTAAAGCCCTCTCGCTTATAAAATTTCAAACGCCTTTGGGTATCTTCTTCCGTTTCATTGGCTGGCTCTACCTCAAGGAAGATGGGTTTTCCCTTCAGCTTCAATTCATCAAGCAGCTTTTTCCCGATTCCGCTCCCTCTCACATTTCCAATGACATATAAATAATCAATGAAGATAAATTTATCCCTTTCAGCATAAAGTAATATATGATTTTTCCCTTCATCAATGTAATAACCCTTACTTTCATTGCTCAATAACGCTTCGAAATGTTCCTTGGACTTCATTTCATCCTGAGGAAAATAATCTTTCAGTTTAGTATACCAAGTCATACGTCTTGTACGCTCCTTTAAATCTGGTTGCTCTATCAAAATGGCAACAAGCTTTTTTTTACACTCTTTACATACTTTCCCTTTAATTATGCTAAGTAACCTACTAAAATGGAATTGTAAAGAAATTTACATGACCGAAACACACAGGAGGAACATTGGATGATGGAATATGCTGTTGATTTCTTTCTCTTCGCCCTATTTGTCATTGGTTTAACAGCCTTTATGGGCCCGCTTACAAACGGTCTCGGTCACCTTTTATCCCCACGCCAAAAGAAAAACTCCTATGTCAGACAAACAGCCCTGTCACAAGCTGGATTCAAACCAGTAGGCGGCAAATCAAAGCAATAAGAAAAGCAGCGGGTATACATGATGATACTCGCTGCTTTTTCTTGATTAAGGCGTATAATCGACCCCTGGGGTATATCGGTTTCCAGCATTCCACAGAAGGAACTCATCAATTCCTTCTTCATTTAGTGCTCTGATCTGATCCTCTACTTCTTGCTTGCCATATGTCTTATAATTGCCGTTTCCTAGCCATGTGGCGGTAAAATCCTGGATCCACGGTCTTGAAACAGGCGGTGTCTTAAGCTCACCAAGCTTTTTGTTTTCTAGCTTTGCATATTCTTTAATTAGCTTGTAAGGCTCAAGATCAGGCTTGGCGATTCCGAAATAAGAGGTCCAATGGCTTGGATAAATCATGGATGAAATAACATCCACATTCTCAGAAATCTTTGAGAAGTTCTGCCCAATGCCAGGTGCCTCAGGCAAGGTCGCAGAATAGCCAAAAATATCAACAGAGACTTTCACGTCATACGGTTCAAGCTTCTCCTTCGCATAGGCCACAAAGTCTGTTACGGCATTAACCCGATGCTGTACATTATCAACAGCTTTATCCCCATAGTCGCCCACGGAATATTTCAACTCATTATCCCTTGTTTCAAAGCCTTCAGGGAATCGGACATAATCAAACTGGATTTCTTGAAATCCCATCTTCGCCGCCTCTATAGCAATATCAACATTATAATCCCATACTTCCTTCACAAATGGGTTAACGAAAGCTTCTCCGCGCCCATTCTTCCATACCTCATTCCCGTCCTTGAATGACCATTCCGGCTTCTTCTTCGCTAAATAGCTATCCTTAAAAACAACCACACGGGCAATCGGGTAAATCTCCCTCTTCTCCATATCTTTAAGCAGCTTTTCTGGGTCTTTAATTAAATTCTTCCCTGCTCCCGCATAAGGCTTTGACTCATCCGGCAGATACGTTAAATCCCCGAGGTCATCCTTTATATCAATGACCATGGCATTCAATTCGGTCTTCTCAATTAATTGAACGAGCTCTTGATATTTGCTTCCCCCGGCAGAATTCCCCGTTACATATATCCCTCGAACCGCATCAGGATAGGTAAAGGAATAGTTTCCTCCCGGAAAACGATTCATGTCAGCAGGTAATTCTTTTTTCTCGATACTTATTTTCTGTTCACTATGTAATTTCACCTGTTTTCCTTCAGCATTCGCCTCTATACTCCATGCAGAAAAA
>CAJGCH010000177.1 GCA_904501845.1 uncultured Bacillaceae bacterium
CATTATGACAATCCAATATTACGTCTTATTGATGGAATAGGAATCCTGCATGTGAAATCACTACAAAAGAACCACAGCCATTTAGCCCATTCTGCCTTTTTGCCTTTCAACCCTTTCAATTACAATAAAAGGAACTGATTCAGTCATCAGTTCCTTTCTCTCCAGTAAGGCTTTCTTTTACTTCTCTTGCATATTGATAATAAATTGATTTCGGCATCACACTTAATTTCTTTTCTGCCTGATTAATCGCTTCTATCGCATCTTCTTGGCGCCCAAGCTTCTCATAACATAAGGCAAGATAGATTTCTGCAGTTTGCAGCATGGCTATATCAATCGGATGGATTATGTAGTCAACCATTTTAACCTGGTTTAAATACTTTATGGCTTCTTCAGGCTTGCCTAAGCCATAAAATGTTCTGCCCATTTCCAACTGGAAAAGCGGCTCAAGAAATACTTCTTCGTCACTATATTGTTCTAACTCAACTAATGCTTTAGCATGGTCATGCTCAATCATATTATGGTGCATTGCTCTCAGCAGCGGCATTACTTTGATAGATGCTTCATTCTCTGCAAAAACGGCATACTGCTCTGATTTGTTGATCAGCCGCAAATATTCCTCCCCATCATTGTTTCGCAATGCCTCATTCGCGGCAATTCGGTAGATGCTATCCATTTCATAATAGACATTTGTCTTATTAGCCAGTTCAATGGCTTCCATTAGTTTTTTGTGTGCAATGCTATATTCTTCAAGAGCCAACAGATCAATGGCTTCATCTAACAAGAGCTTCAGCTGAAAAACAATATTATCCTCAAGTCCGTTGCCCGTATATTCCTTACGAATCCGTGTTAATATCTGATAGGACTCTTCCCAATCAAGCCATTCATCACGGCAGTATTGGTGGTAGGCCCAAAGTGTTTCCGCACTATTTACGTAGAGTGCGTTAGCTTGATAGAATGATGCGGCCATATCAACATATTTTTTGCGGTCTTTCCTTTTTAATTTGTAGCCTGCTTCTGCATATAATGTATACAGCTTTGCCAGCGCAATGTCATCTTCCATTTGCTCCGGGAGTATGTCCTTAAGAGTTTGATCAACGGATTCGTAATTGCCTTCCGTTTTTAATACCTCTATTTCAGACAGCAAACCTGTGTAATCTTTCTTTTTATCAACTAAATCTGCAACCTCGCAGCCAAGTCTTTCCGCCAAATATTCCAGTGTTGCCATTGAAGGCGCGGCTTTTCCATTTTCAATCTGGCTTAACATGCCTTTCGTCAGCCTGCCGCCAGCCAGCTCAGATTGGGTCATTCCGCGTGCCTTTCTCAATTGCAGGATTTTCTCACCAAGCATTCTGCCACCTCCTATATGGAAGATTATATAAAATAAGAGTTTCACAAACAAGAAAAGTTTAATAATTTTAAACTTTCGGTTGACTTCCTGAATTTAACATACTTATAATTAGTTTAATCATATTAAACTATCCATCTGATTAAAGGAGGAACCCAAGTGAATCTTACCTTCTCTGCCGAGAAAAAGGAACGATTAGCCCAAAGAAATATCCTGTTATTTGTCACCGGGAAGTTCATTTCGCTTTCTGGCGCAAGCATTTATTCATTTGTCATTGGACTTTATATCCTGGAGGTAACTGGTCTCGGTACAAGCTTCGCCTTAGCGCTTGTTTGTGCTTCCTTGCCGCGCATTCTTTTCGGCCCGATTGCGGGAACAATCGCCGACAAGGTCAATCGGAAGATGCTCATCATTCTCTCTGAGGTCGCAAGCGGACTATTAATGGTTTTTATCTTAATCTATGGCCATTTTTTTGGGCTGCCGCTCGTGCTGCTTTATTTATCAGAAGCACTCCTGGCGATTACATCAACCTTCTTTTCGGTGACGGCTTCTTCCGCCCTTGCCTCTATGGCAGGCGAAAAAAACATCCAGAAAGCCGGGTCTTTGAACCAATCTGCCTCCTCCCTTGCCGGAATAGTCGGACCGCTTATTGCAGGTATCCTTTATGCCTTCCTCTCTATTAAGCTTATCGTATTATTGACCGCTGTGACTTTCTTCATTGCAAGCATCATTGAATTCTACATCAGGTTTAATTTGTATGAAAGCAAGGATTCTACCCGGCCTGCGGAGCCTTTTTTCAAAAGCTTGGCGGGAGGATTCCGCTATCTTAAGGGTAATGATTTTCTGTTCAGCCTGCTGAAGACAGCCTTCTGGATCAATTTCTTCTTTGCCGGGATCAATGTGGCCATTCCCTACATCTTGAACAATACCTTGAATTTCTCTTCACAGGCATATGGCACGACAGCAGCTATGGTCTCTGTCGGTGCTCTTGTCTCTTCCTTGATCATCTCAAGACAAAAGGAGCATAATCAGAAGACTAGAATGATTCGAAATGGTTTCCTCTTGCTGTCCTTGCTTATCAGCATGATTGGAATCCCGCCGATGCTTGGATTCACTTCATCCGCTTTCAATATCAGCTATTACATCATTTTGCTCGGTTTAATAGGCGCCTCCATTATGATTGTTAATATCCCTATCATGGTTTTGATTCAGCGTACAACGCCGAACGATATGCGCGGACGCATCTTTGGTTTGGTAGAAACAATCTCAGCGGCAATATCCCCCTTTGGCATGATTCTGTTTGGACTTTTGCTTGATTATATCCCGTCTTTCTATATTCCGTTCATCACAGGCGGAGCTTTCTTCATTATTGCCGTCTTCAGTTTAAGCAAGCTATCGGAGCCAGCGGAGACTAAGCTTGCCGGATAAACAGGAAAATAAAACCTACTAACAGAAATCTTTAATAGAATCATAATGGAAAAGGAGGCAGTTCCTTGCCAAGATATACTCAATTCGCAAATAAGCAGCAAAAGATCATTGCATTATTCAACAGCGGATCATACCCGGAATGTTATCAATTGCTCAATGAAATGGCACATGAATTTCCGCTTATGCTTGATAAACTGGCCTTTTGGAAGGCAAGCCTCCAGCTGACGGAAGGAAAGGAAAAAGAGGCCATCAATACCTTGCAGCAGGCTTTTGACAAAGGACATTGGATTAGCCCAGAGATGTTTGATTTGGATGATGAATTTAACGTTCTCGAGCACTCGCCAGATTTCAAGGAATTGATCAGGCAATTTAATGAAGCACTCGCCAGAAAAAGAGCTTCCTCAAGACCGCTTTTATTGGAGAAAGGATATCCGATGGCAAAAACAGGTGTCTACGCCTTACATATGAGATACTCAAATGCTGAGATTTTTTCAGAAATGTTTTTGAATCCAGAAACCCAAAAACAATTTGCCTTTGGGTTTGCACAATCCTCACAAGTGATCAGCAGCCATGCCTTTGTATGGGATGATGAAAGACAGGCCAAGACGGATATCGAAACAACGCTCAATATGTTTCAACGGAATCATTCATTTGAGAATTTAATTGTCACTGGCGGGTCACAAGGAGGGAGATATGCTATTGAAACAGCCTTGCAACACCCATCCGTAAAAGGGTTTATTGCTGTCATTCCTTATATTCAGGACTTATCAGCTATCAAGCAGCTGGCAAGACAGGTTACAAATGGGGTAAAAGGAGTCGTGATTGCTGGTGAGCTTGAAGCATCCTATGAGAGCACGCTTAAACTCGTAGATGTATTAAAGGAGAATGACATTCCCCATCACTTTATTTCCATTAAGGATATGGGGCATACATTTCCTGAGGATTTTATCCGCTATTTCGTGGATGCAATTGATTATATTTTGACATGACAGAAAAAGCCTTGTTTCATCTGTACATATGGAGCCCATAAATTTTCGCTCTTAAACCATGCATTAGATTTGTTTGTGCTGCAAGATTAAAAAAGAGCAAAACTAAAGTAGTTTTAGGCATAAATCCTTGTTTTTCTCACCTTGAAGCCAGACAAAATTACGCTGTTTTAAATTGAATTCCTAACCTAAAAAAGCAGGAAGACCGATAGGTTTTCCTGCCCTCTCCTGAGGTGTTTATTTGTAGACGATGGAATACAAATGATATCCACCATCTAAGTTTTTCACGCTTATGCCGTTGCCTTCAAGGATGCGCGCTGCTAAATAACCGCGCATTCCGACTTGGCAGGTTACATATAAGTCCTTATCCTTCGGAATCTCGTCTAAGCGTCCGCGCAATTCGTCAATCGGGATGTTTACAGATCCTTTGATAGCCCCCTTCGCTACCTCTCCCGGCGAACGAACATCCAATAGATAGCCTCCATTGGCGACAATCTCATCGATTTCATGCCATTGCACCGTCTCTGCCATGCCTTCCATAATATTGGTGGCCGCATACCCAGCCATATTGACTGGATCCTTCGCTGAGGAATAAGGCGGCGCATAAGCGATTTCAATATCAGGCAGATCAAGCACCGTCATACCGCCCTTAATGGCCGTGGCAATCACGTCTATTCGCTTATCCACTCCCTCTTTTCCGACGGCTTGTGCTCCGTAGATACGACCGGTCTCTTTATCAAAGATAAGCTTCAAGTTAAGCTGAGACGCTCCAGGATAGTAGCCGGCATGACTGTTTGGCGTTACATGAACGACCTCATACGGCACTCCCTGTCTCTTTAGTATCTTCTCATTGCTGCCGGTTGAAGCGACGGATAGATCAAATACCTTCGCAATGGATGTGCCGAGTGTACCATGATAAACCGCCTCTTTCCCATGGATATGGTCAGCGACGAGACGGCCTTGCCTATTCGCCGGCCATGCAAGCGGAATATAGGTATCAGTGCCATGAATATAGTCCTTCACCTCAATCACATCACCGACCGCATAAATGGATGGGTCAGATGTTTGCATATGCTCATTAACCTTAATGGCGCCATTTATACCGATTTCGAGTCCGGCTTCCTTTGCAATCATGCTTTCCGGCTTCACGCCAATTGCAAGCAAGATCATATCCGCATCGAGCTCTTTACCGCTATCTAAACGAACTTTTTTCCCTTCATCAAGGATGGCTGATACATTCTCCTCGAGGAGCAGGTGAACACCTTTCTGGCGTAAGTGAGCATGGACGATTTGCGCCATCTCAAAATCAACCGGAGCCATCACTTGGTTGCTCTTATCAACGATGGTCACATCTACTCCGCGCTCACGCAGGTTCTCAGCAATCTCAAGACCAATGAACCCGCCTCCAATCACAACCGCCTTTTCTGGCTTTTCCAAATCAACCTTTTCTTTCATTCGATCGGTGTCAGGAATGTTCCGTAATGTGTACACATTACCCGCTTCTTCTATCCCCTCAATCCTTGGTTTAATTGGACTGGCTCCGGGAGAAAGGATTAATTTATCATAAGGCTCTGTATATTCTTCGCCTGTGGCTACTTTTCTTGCCGTGACAGTTTTAGCCTCGCGATTGATTTGTACAATTTCTGTCCAGTTCCGGATATCCAGATTAAAACGTGTCCCCATACCCTCCACGGTTTGAACAAGTAGTTTATTGCGATTTTGGATAATTTCCCCCACATAATATGGGAGGCCGCAATTGGCGAAAGAAATATATTCCCCTTTTTCGAACATGATGATTTCATCTTTTTCACTCAAACGCCGTAATCGCGCCGCTGCGGATGCACCGCCTGCTACCCCTCCAACAATCAGGATCTTCATCTTGTTACCCTCCTCAAGATCGGTCTATAGGTCAAAGTTTATTATACCCCTACAGGTATGTCAAAGAAATTATTGTGAAGATTATTTGTCCTTGTGAAAATTATATCACTATCATCCGGGAAGCCTTTGCTGAATTGCCTAACAATAGAAGGCACAAAAAAATCATGAAGGATCATATATATATCTGACCCTCCATGATGTCTCAATAATTTATTCTGTATCCACTGCAAGAGCAGCTTCTTTCTCATAGGAGCGCTTGATACGCTCGGCTTCTTTTTGGTTCTTTGGCAAGTAGCCATAGAAGAGGATACCGCTCGCCAGCAAAATGACCCCAAATAGGAAGGTGGTCAAATCGGCCGTTCCTTTAATGATGACCCAAATGGAATAACCAGTTGCCAAAAGACCGATTAACCCATCGAAAATTCGCGAACGTTTCTCATGTGCTTGGTAGGTTTCCCCCGTCCAGACCAGCTTCAATTGGAAGGTAGAAGAAATCAAATAAGGCACTAAGTAAGATAATGTTGCGACATAGATGATGAAATCAAAGGCTGCCGCAATAGAATTTGAGATCGTCGAGAAGATGAATAACTGACCTAAACCATTAGAAACAACCATAGAAAAAGTCGGTACGCCGTTCTTATTTTCTTTAAGGAAGGCCGGTATAAAGAGGCCCTGTTTAGCCGCCTGATACGGAATCTCCGCACTCAAGAGCACCCAGCCAATCGTCGAACCAAATAAACTGATC
>CAJGCH010000178.1 GCA_904501845.1 uncultured Bacillaceae bacterium
AGGAGACGTTCAAATCCTCGATGGTTTAGGTCTTGAGGAATCGAAGCGATTCATGCACCATTATAACTTCCCGCATTTCTCTGTAGGTGAGACAGGGCCAATCAGAGGACCGGGCAGACGTGAGATTGGACACGGCGCATTGGGCGAAAGAGCGCTTGAGCCGGTTATCCCTAATGAAAATGATTTCCCATATACAATCCGCCTTGTTTCAGAGGTACTTGAATCCAATGGTTCCACTTCACAAGCGAGTATTTGTGCAAGCACCCTGGCTCTTATGGATGCAGGTGTACCGATAAAAGCTCCGGTAGCCGGAATCGCAATGGGTCTTATCAAACAAGGGGAACATTACACAGTCCTCTCTGACATCCAAGGGATGGAAGACCATCTTGGCGACATGGACTTCAAGGTGGCAGGAACGAAAAAAGGTGTTACAGCCTTACAGATGGATATCAAGATTGCTGGACTTACGCGTGAAATCCTAGAAGAAGCTCTTATGCAGGCTCAAAAGGGACGTAACCATATTCTTGAGCACTTAATGAGCACTCTTGAACAGCCGCGCGAGCAGCTTTCACAATATGCTCCGAAGATCTTGACAATGGCTATCAAGCCGGATAAAATCCGCGATGTTATCGGACCAAGCGGAAAGCAAATCAATAAAATCATCGAAGAAACCGGTGTTAAGATTGATATCGAGCAAGATGGTACTGTCTATATCGCTTCTACCGATCAAGAGATGAACGAAAAAGCGAAGAGCATCATTGAAGATATCGTGCGTGAGGTTGAAGTTGGACAAATGTATCTAGGTACCGTCAAGCGCATTGAGAAATTTGGCTGCTTCGTTGAAATCTTTAAAGGAAAAGACGGTCTAGTTCATATTTCAGAATTGGCTGAGGAGCGCGTCGGCAAAGTAGAAGATGTCGTGAAAATTGGAGACGAAATCCTTGTTAAGGTTACAGAAATCGACAGACAAGGCAGAGTAAATCTCTCAAGAAAAGCAGTTTTGAAAGAGCAAAAAGAAAAAGCGGAACAGCAATAAGCGCAGACGGCTAGGAGACACATATGTTTCCTAGCCTTTTCATTACTCCTAAATGGAAAACCTCCAGCTAAGAGTGCGCTTTAGCAGAAGTCGGAGCGGGATGTTCTAACCTGTCCGCTCCCCTCATACATTTTCATTAGAGGGGGGAGTACTCGGTGAACAGAAAATTGTCGCAATTTCTTGCAATATGTATCATTTGCGGTTTATCATGGGTGTTGGTACAAAATCCGCTGACGGAAAGTTATCTGGCCAGCATTAACAAAAGAACGGCAGAACCGGTTTCTGTTAAGGATAGTTTGTTTGAAGAAATACAACAGGCCGCAGACAAATATAATGAAAAGCCAACAGACGCAGTCGTTGACAGGGTTTGGAAAAAGACGCCAGGGTATAATGGGGTAGAAATTGATGTGGAGAAATCCTATAAAAGAATGAAAGCAAAGGGTATGTTCAGCGAAAAGCTTCTCGTTTTTAAGGAAATTGCCCCTAAGATTCATTTGAAAGATCTTCCGCCATCACCAATTTACAGGGCGAATCCAAATAAGCCATCCGTATCTTTTATTATTAATGTTGCTTGGGGAAATGAATATATAGCCTCAATGTTAGACACATTAAAAAAGCATCGCATAAAGGCTACGTTTGTACTTGAAGGGCGCTGGGTCAAGCAAAATCCAGAGATTGCAAAAACCATTGCCAAAGAGGGGCATGAGCTAGGCAATCACTCATATACGCATCCGGATATGCAAAAGCTTTCCATGCAAGCGGCTGTGAAAGAAATTGAGGATACAAACAAGGTTATCCAAGAGGTAACAGGGACCAAACCTGCTCTGTTTGGGCCACCAAGCGGAAGCTTTAATGATGGGACTGTCAAAGCGGCATCTAGCTTGGGGATGGAAACAATCCTTTGGACGGTGGATACGGTAGATTGGCGCAAACCGGCTCCAGAAGTGCTCATTAACAGGGTAGTGACAAAGCTCCATAACGGCGCGCTCGTCTTAATGCATCCAACGGACTCGACATCAAAATCGCTCGAGACGTTAATTACATCTATAGAAAAAAACTATAAGATTATTCCAGTGGGCGAGGCACTTTTGGAGGAGCGAATTAGATGATACGGATCTTGCTCAATTGGGTAAGTATTCCTCATTTAAGGTGAATTGTTCATACATAATGGGTATGTTTATAAAGAGCAACATGAATAGGAGGAAGAGTCTTTGATAACTAAATACACATGTCAAAATGGTGTCCGTGTGGTATTGGAACCCATTTCGACCGTTCGTTCCGTAGCCATTGGCATATGGATAAAAACAGGATCCCGTAACGAGGATTCGAATAATAATGGGATTTCCCATTTCTTAGAGCATATGTTCTTCAAAGGAACGGCAACACGCTCAGCAAAGGAAATCGCTGAATCATTTGACCGTATTGGCGGGCAAGTCAATGCCTTTACGTCAAAGGAATACACGTGCTATTATGCGAAAGTTCTTGATAACCATGCAACCTATGCCCTTGAGGTGCTGGGTGATATGTTTTTCAATTCAACCTTTGCCAAAGAAGAATTAAAGAAAGAAAAGAATGTTGTCTGTGAAGAAATTAAGATGTATGAAGATACGCCGGATGATATCGTTCATGACCTTTTGAGCCAAGCTGTATTTGAGAAGCATCCGCTTGGATATCCGATCCTTGGGACAGAAGAAGTGCTCGAAACTATCACAACCGACACGTTAAAGCAATATGTATATGATCACTATACTCCTGATAAGGTCGTCATATCAGTTGCGGGAAACGTGACAGAAGCATTCATCAAACAGGTTGAGGCTCTATTTGGCCAATATGAAGGCGGAAAAGCGCGTCCAGAGCTTGAAAGACCTTCATTCCATGCGAATAAGCTGGTCAGGAAAAAGGATACAGAGCAATCGCATCTATGCTTGGGCTATAATGGTTATGATGTAGGCAATGAGAATATATACAGCTTGATTATCTTGAATAATGTGCTTGGGGGCTCGATGAGCAGCCGGCTCTTCCAAAGTGTGAGGGAAGAGCGGGGACTTGCATACAGTGTCTACTCCTATCATACCTCTTACCAGGATAATGGACTCGTTGTCCTTTATGGAGGAACAGGAGCTAATCAGGTTGGGGAGCTATTCTCAACCATTGAGTCAACGCTTGATGTTCTCTCCCGTGACGGGATCACGACGAAGGAATTGGAGAATTCCAAGGAGCAGTTAAAAGGAAGCTTGATGCTAAGCTTAGAAAGCACAAACAGCAGAATGAGCCGAAACGGCAAGAATGAGCTTCTCTTAGGGCGTCATCGTTCCCTTGATGATATTGTTGAGCTAATAGACAAAGTAACAATTGACACGGTAAATGAGTGTATTGAGGACGTGTTTAAGGGTCCTTATGCGGCAGCTCTTATCGGACCTCAAGATACATGGAATTTTTAAAATATGTGCACCAGCAGGTATTGCCGGCTTATATGAGCCCGTGCTGCCTGCTTTTTTTACGTGCGCAAACATCTGCCCCCTTATGACAAAATAGCGCTTCTAAACAGGCTTGAATACCATATAGATTATATATAACAATCTTGGGAGAAAGAAGGTAGAGCATGAAGCTGAGCGAATTAAGCGGGAAAGAAATCGTGGACGTTAAGAGAGCAGAAAGACTCGGGGTTCTTGGGCAGACCGATCTTGAAATCAATGAATTAACAGGGCAGATAACCGCATTAATCATCCCTTCTGGAAAATGGTTCGGCTTTAGGAAACACGGAGATGAAGTCAGGGTGCCGTGGACTCATATTCAGAAGATTGGCACCGACATGATTATCATTGATATCCCGGAAAACGCGGATTTTAAAGGTGAATAAACGAATGACTAAAAACGCCGATAGGCGTTTTTTGTTTGGCTATAAATAGCACCCCTTCTGGAATTGGTCATATGATGTGAGAGAACTATATGCACTTAGTGAACAACTGAAGTTAAAGAGTGCTTCTCCAACATACAACCAAATAAAGAAGAAGGTGAAACTCCTCCATGCTCACAGGGATGCAGATTGCTGTCCTTGGCGGAGATGCCAGGCAGCTTGAAGTGATTCGCAAATTGACTGAATTGGATGCAAAAGTATATTTGACAGGCTTTGAACAATTGGCACATGCCTATACAGGGGCTGTGAAAGAAGTGATTGAGGACCTTCCTGTCAATG
Organism: uncultured Bacillaceae bacterium; assembly: GCA_904501845.1. Classification (GTDB taxonomy): domain Bacteria; phylum Bacillota; class Bacilli; order Bacillales; family Pradoshiaceae; genus Pradoshia. The sequence goes on from CAJGCH010000178.1 coordinate 4,233, forward strand.
AACTGGATGCTATCATTTTGCCTGTTGCAGGAACGAATATGGACGGCAAAATTGAGACAATCTTCTCAAACAGGCAGGTCGTCCTCACAGAGGATTTTTTGAACAATACGCCAAAGCATTGCACCATATATTCGGGCATAAGCAATGCCTATTTAACGGAATTAACCGGCAAGACCAATCGGAAGCTCATTCAGCTTTTTGAAAGAAATGATGTCGCTATCTATAACTCGATCCCAACGGTTGAGGGAGCAATTATGATGGCCATCCAGCATACCGACTTCACCATCCACGGATCAAATGTAATCGTACTCGGTCTTGGCAGGACAGGAATGAGTGTCGCCCGCAGTTTCCATGCCCTCGGGGCCAAAGTGAAAGTCGGTGCAAGGAAAACGGAGCATATAGCCCGGATAAATGAAATGGGACTAACTCCTTTTTTTACGGCGGAACTGGAGAATGTAGTAGAGAATGCAGATATTTGCATTAACACGATTCCGCATAAAATTATCACGACCAATGTTCTCGCCAAAATGCCGTCCCATACATTGATAATCGATCTTGCCTCAAAACCGGGAGGAACTGATTTCCGCTACGCCGAAAAACGCGGAATAAAAGCGATTCTTGCTCCTGGCTTGCCTGGCATTGTTGCCCCGAAAACTGCCGGAAAGATATTAGCAAATGTCCTAGGCCAACTTTTGTATGAGGAATTTGAGAAAGGGAAGGGGAAACAATCATGAAGATAACAGGGAAGCGTATCGGCTTTGGATTAACAGGCTCTCACTGCACGTATGATGAAGTCTATCCTGAAATTGAAAAGCTCATAAACGGCGGTGCTGAGGTTATTCCAATCGTAACCCATACAGTTAAGAATACAGATACGAGATTTGGAAAAGGTGAGGATTGGGTAGCAAAGATAGAAAAGCTGACGAACCGTAAAGTCATTGATACAATTGTAGACGCAGAACCGCTTGGACCCAAGATGCCGCTTGATTGCATGGTTATTGCCCCAATGACCGGGGTTTCCATGAGCAAGTTTGCCAATGCGCAAAATGATTCTCCTGTATTGATGGCGGCTAAGGCGACATTGCGAAACCATCGCCCTGTGGTTCTGGGCATTTCAACGAATGATGCTCTCGGTCTTAATGGCGTCAACTTGATGAGGTTATTAAGCACAAAGGATATCTTCTTCATTCCATTTGGCCAGGATGACCCTCACAATAAGCCGAATTCGATGGTTGCGAGAATGGAGAGCTTGATGGAGACAGTTGAATTCGCCCTGGAGATGAAACAAATCCAGCCGATCTTAATCGAAAGATTCTCTTGAAAAACACGATGAATCGACAAAAAATATAGTATAATAGATTTTTAAGTGAACCATTTTTCACCAGCAGGGAAAAAATGTTGCTCTTTTTTGTAATGGATATGATAATAGTTGTGATAATTATTTAAATCTTTACTACAGTTCTAGCACTAAATCCTTTATATATTCAAGGAAGGGGTAACAAACATGTCGCAAAAACAATTTAATGTCGCCGTAGTCGGCGCAACTGGCGCGGTTGGCCAGCAAATGATTGAAACGCTCCAAAAAAGAAACTTCCCAATCGGGGAAATCCGTTTATTATCCTCTTCTCGATCTGCTGGAAAGGAAATAGAATTCAACGGGAAAAAGATCATTGTCCAAGAAGCGCGTCCAGAAAGTTTTGAGGGCATTGATATAGCCTTGTTCAGCGCAGGCGGGAGCATCTCTAAGGAATTGGCTCCGGAAGCTGTTAAGCGCGGAGCTGTCGTTGTCGATAATACGAGTGCCTTCCGTATGGATGAGAATGTGCCGCTCGTGGTGCCGGAAGTCAACGAAAATGATCTTCATGGACATAACGGTATTATTGCAAACCCGAATTGTTCAACTATCCAGATGGTTGCAGCCCTAGAGCCTATCCGTCAGGCGTTTGGGTTAAAGAAAGTAGTTGTATCCACATATCAGGCGGTTTCTGGAGCAGGGGCCGCTGCTATAGAAGAATTGCATACGCAGACAAAGGCTATTTTAGATGACGAAGAACCGAAGGCAGAAATCCTTCCTGTTAAGGGAGCGGATAAACATTACCAAATCGC
>CAJGCH010000179.1 GCA_904501845.1 uncultured Bacillaceae bacterium
CCGTTTGATTAATACGGCAACAGGCATTGTTCAAGATGGCTATTCACGCGAGGATGAGGTTGAAAGTCTGCTTGGTGAGGCGGAAAAGAGCATCATGGAGGTCGCCTCCCGTAAAAATGCGGGTGCATTCCATAATATTAAGGATGTCTTGGTGCGGACATATGATAATATTGAGCTTTTGCATAACCGTGTTGGCGATATTACTGGTATCCCGACCGGGTTTAATGATCTCGACAAGATGACAGCAGGATTCCAGCGCAACGACCTGATCATTGTTGCCGCTCGTCCTTCTGTTGGTAAGACAGCCTTTGCCTTAAATATTGCCCAAAACGTTGCAACTAAAACCGATGAGAATATAGCAACATTCTCTCTGGAGATGGGTGCTGAACAGCTCGTTATGCGTATGCTGTGCGCTGAGGGGAATATTAATGCCCAAAACTTGCGTACAGGCTCATTGACTGATGAGGACTGGCGGAAGCTCACACTGGCGATGGGGAGTCTGTCGAATTCAGGTATCTTCATTGATGACACGCCAGGAGTACGTATCAGTGAGATTCGCTCGAAATGCCGCCGTCTGAAGCAGGAGCATGGCCTTGGCATGATCTTGATTGACTACTTGCAGCTGATTCAAGGGAATGGCCGTGCCGGTGAGAACAGGCAGCAGGAGGTATCTGAAATCTCCAGGTCTCTAAAGGCCCTTGCTCGTGAGCTTGAGGTGCCGGTTATCGCCCTTTCCCAGCTCTCCCGTGGGGTAGAGCAGCGTCAAGATAAGCGTCCGATGATGTCTGATATCCGTGAATCAGGGAGTATCGAGCAGGATGCTGATATCGTAGCCTTCCTATACAGGGAAGACTACTATGATAAGGAAACAGAGAACCAAAACGTGATTGAAATTATTATTGCGAAACAAAGGAATGGCCCTGTCGGCACTGTACAGCTTGCCTTCGTAAAAGAATATAATAAATTCGTTAATCTGGAACGAAGGTTTGAGAATGATGCCTTCCCGACAGGTGCATAATAAGAATCCGTCTTAATGGACGGATTTTTTTATTTTCGGCATTAATAACGAACGTATTTTAGTTATCTCATAAAAATGTTCGTATTTTTATTGAAAAACATCACTAAAATTGATACACTAAAAATGTTTGTTAGGCAAAAAGCGTATATGCTGATTGCTCAAAATTTGGAGGTGTCAGAATGTCTTCAGTAGTTGTAGTTGGTACGCAGTGGGGAGACGAAGGTAAAGGAAAAATCACCGATTTTCTCTCTGAAAATGCAGAAGTGATAGCACGTTATCAAGGTGGAAATAACGCTGGACATACAATTAAATTTAATGGTGAAACATACAAGCTTCACTTAATTCCATCTGGGATTTTCTATAAAGATAAGATTTCTGTTATCGGAAATGGAATGGTCGTTGATCCAAAGGCCCTGATTGCAGAGCTTGCTTATTTGCATGAACGCGGCGTTTCAACCGATAATCTGCGTATTTCGAATCGGGCGCATGTCATCCTTCCTTATCATTTGAAGCTTGATGAGGTGGAGGAAGAGCGCAAAGGAGCCAATAAGATTGGTACAACGAAAAAAGGCATTGGACCAGCTTACATGGATAAAGCTGCCCGTATAGGCATTCGAATTGCTGACCTTTTAGACCGTGAAGTTTTTGAAGAAAAGTTAACAAGAAATTTGGAGGAGAAGAACCGGATGCTCGAGAAGTTCTACGAGACAGAGGGCTTCACCTTAGATGATTTCTTTGAAGAATATTATGAGTACGGACAACAAATCAAGAAGTATGTATGTGATACATCTGTTGTCTTAAATGATGCTCTTGATGAAGGGCGCCGTGTTCTCTTTGAGGGAGCTCAGGGGGTTATGCTTGATATTGACCAAGGGACATACCCGTTTGTTACATCCTCTAACCCAGTGGCGGGGGGAGTGACCATTGGATCTGGTGTGGGCCCTTCCAAAATCCATCATGTTGTTGGTGTGTGTAAAGCATACACAACTCGTGTAGGCGACGGACCTTTCCCGACAGAGCTCAATAATGAGATTGGCGACCAAATCAGGGAAGTAGGAAGAGAGTATGGCACGACAACAGGCCGTCCGCGCCGTGTAGGCTGGTTCGATAGTGTTGTTGTAAGGCATGCACGCCGAGTGAGCGGTCTGACGGACCTATCGCTTAACTCCATCGATGTGTTGACAGGCATTGAGACACTGAAAATCTGTGTGGCTTACCGCCATAAGGGACAGATTATGGAAGAGTTCCCGGCAAGCCTGAAGGTGCTGGCTGAATGTGAACCAGTCTATGAGGAGCTTCCTGGCTGGACAGAAGACATTACGGGTGCGAAGACACTCTCAGAACTTCCGGCAAATGCGAGAACATATCTCGAGCGCGTTTCTCAGCTGACTGGCATTCCTTTGTCAATCTTCTCAGTTGGACCGGACCGTAACCAAACGAATGTATTGCGGAATCCGTACGGAATTTAATATCAAGGCCTGCTAATTAAGTGTTTTTCAGGCATAGCGAAAAAAAGAAGGCATTCAGAAGGGACTAAATTCTGAATGCCTTCTTCATTTTGATTGCTATCTCTTTGATGAGTTGCTCATGATACAGAAAAGAAAATCCTGAATCAATAGCCTGCAAACATAGACTGCCAGGGTTTTATCGCATAAAAAAACCAGTTGGAGGAGATTACTCCCTTTTTTCTGTAGATAACTGGATTTTTTCTTAAAAAGATGACCTAAACAGGGAGAAATGATAAAGTATGTTTGAAGGAGTTTATAAAAATGGGACTCTTATGTCCTCTTTTGTATAGATCTGAATGCTAGGTAAAGGAGTCGCTGTAATGGATAAGAAGATATTAGTTGTTGATGATGAGAAGCCAATTGCTGACATACTCCAGTTTAATTTGAAGAAGGAAGGGTTTGACGTTCATTGTGCATATGATGGTAATGAGGCGATCAAACTTGTCGAGGAAATACAGCCAGATTTGATTTTACTTGATATTATGCTTCCGCAGCAGGATGGAATGGAAGTATGCCGGGAAGTTAGAAAGAAATACGACATGCCAATTATCATGCTCACAGCGAAGGATTCTGAGATTGATAAAGTTCTCGGCCTCGAGCTTGGGGCAGATGATTATGTGACAAAGCCGTTCAGTACACGGGAATTAATTGCGCGCGTTAAGGCAAATCTGCGCAGGCAAAAACATGCTGCCACCCAGCAGGATGAGCAGGAAGAAACAAATGAAATCACTGTGGGGAACCTGGTCATTCACCCAGATTCCTATATGGTATCCAAAAGAGGGGAGACCATTGAATTGACTCACCGTGAATTTGAGCTGCTCTTCTATTTAGCGAAGCATATTGGACAGGTTATGACAAGGGAGCACCTCCTGCAAACAGTTTGGGGTTATGACTATTATGGAGATGTGCGAACAGTCGATGTGACCGTACGAAGACTGAGAGAGAAGATTGAGGATAACCCGAGTCATCCAGCATGGATTGTTACAAGAAGAGGAGTTGGATATTACCTCCGTCACCCAGAGCAGGAGTAATTCTTATGAAAAAAGTCGGCTTTTTTAAATCGATTTATTTTAAATTTGTCTTAATCTATTTGCTGCTGATTTTCGTCGCAATGCAAATCATTGGGGTTTATTTTGCTCAGCGTCTGGAGCAGCAGCTAGTAGAAAGCTTTGAAAGCTCCATTCAGGAGCGAGTGACCATCATGAAATATAGTCTCGAAAAAGAGATTACCGAGACGCGTAAAGCGGGAGAGCCGACCTTAATGGAGGATATTAAGACTACAATCGGAGATTATGATTCAGAGGATATTTCCGAAATTCGTGTGATGGACCAGGACTACAAGGTCATTGGGTCATCTGCGGAGAACCAGGAAATCGTCGGAACCCGTTTTACCGATAAGATGGTTATGACTGCCTTTAACCAAGGGACGGCTCAGAAGGATATCCGCATCGATCCGAGCAATGCGGACCGCATTCTCTTATGGTCAGAGCCGCTTATGACAGAGGATGGTGTCGTAATTGGCAATCTGTATCTAGTTACAAAGATAGAGAATGTGTATAAGGAGCTTGAACAAATTAACACGATTATGGCAAGGGCTACGATTATATCACTTGCCGTGACAGCCGTGTTGGGTGTTTTACTTGCTCAGACCATCACCAAGCCAATCTCTGATATGAGAAGGCAGGCGATGGCCATGTCGAGAGGGAACTATTCGAGAAAAGTTAAGGTATACAGTGATGATGAGATCGGGCAGCTGGCTGTGGCATTCAATAATCTGACGAAGAAATTGCAGGATGCCCAAGCAACAACAGAGGCTGAAAAGCGGAAGCTGTCATCTGTTTTGACGAATATGACGGATGGTGTGTTGACGACGGATCGGCGTGGACGAGTAATCTTGATTAATGATACCGCTCTTTCCATGCTGAAAGTTTCACGTGAAACATCATTATCCAAGCCGATAACAGAGGTATTGGGAATCGAAGAAACGCATACATTTGATCAGCTTCTGTATGAGAAGGATTCGATTATTTTAGACCATAGCTCTGATAAGAAGCTGTTATATTTGAGAGCAAACTTTTCCATCATTCAGCGTGAAACTGGCTTTGTGAATGGGTTGATTGTGGTTCTGCATGATATTACAGAACAAGAAAAGATTGATGAGGAACGCAGAGAATTCGTAGCTAATGTATCACATGAACTGCGGACACCATTGACTACAATGCGGAGCTATCTCGAGGCATTGGCAGAAGGTGCGATGCATGATGAAGAGCTGGCACCGAAATTCTTGAACACGGCTCAGACTGAGACGGAGAGAATGATTCGGCTGGTAAATGCACTTCTTCAATTGTCTAAGCTTGATAGCACAGACTATCAGTTATCGACAACTTGGGTAGACTTCGGGCGTTATTTCCATCGTATAATCGACCGTTTTGAAATGACGAAATCAAGGCATGTGACCTTTAAGCGTCTCATTCCGGAAGAGCCGATTGGTGTGGAGATTGATGAAGACAAGATAACGCAAGTACTTGATAACATTATTTCCAATGCACTAAAGTATTCCCCTGAAGGAGGACAAGTCACCTTCAAGTTGCAGGTCATTGGGCCGAATATTGAGGTTAGCATTCGTGATGAAGGGATGGGAATTCCGAAAGAAAATGTCTCGCGGATTTTTGAACGATTCTATCGGGTCGATAAGGCGCGCTCTCGGAAGATGGGGGGCACCGGCCTAGGGCTTGCCATTGCGAAAGAAATGATTGAAGCACATAAAGGGCAAATATGGGCGTCAAGTGAGGAAGGCAAAGGAACAACCGTCTTCTTTACACTTCCATATGAACCTTTACAAGAGGATGATTGGGAATGAGCTGGGAAGGTTTGAAAAATATTTTGTTATTCTCCCTGATCGTTATCAGCGGATTGCTTACATGGTCATATTGGTTCTATCAGCCAACCTATGAGATTGATAGCTCCCGCTATGTCCAGACAAAAATAATGAGCAATGGCAACGTGGATCCTGATGAGGTTGTTCAACCAACCAAGTTGATATACCATGACAGGGGTTCCTATTATGGGACGTACTCGGAGGAAAAGGTGACGGAAATGATGGAGGATATTAAGAAGATTAATCTCTTTAATTTCCAGGATCGTTCCGAAAAGTACGAAGATGAAGGTTCCATTAGAGGTCTAATAGAGAAGGATGGGACATTTGAGATCGTATTCAATGATATGGTCCCTCTCTCCTTTTATAAAAAGTACTTGAAAATCGAGGACAGCAATGTGCCAGAGGTCAATTTTGACCGAATTATTGTTTTCACAGAAAATAGTGATGAGACGAATCCTTCGATCTATTTTATCTCTGAGGAAAAAAATACGGTCGTTGCTGCCTCGGTTGAGAATGAAGACTTAGAACAGTTTGGCGAAACATTTGCCAATAAGGCAGATTATGTTAGATATAAGAAAATTGCTATCACAGATGAGAGGTCTGTCATCGTCCCGGCCAATGAGCAAAGGGTGCCAGGATATAGATATCTGACTAAATATGTGACCGCGACAAGCTTTATGAAGGCATTGTTTTCAAGCCCGGAGATCGTCAAGCAGGAAGGCGATATCTACACAGATGGCCTTAGCATCATGAAAGTGAATTCTAAAACATCGACACTAGAATATAAGAACCTCGCTGTCGGTGCAAAGGAAGAGAAGAATCCGGATACGCATATTCTCGAGAGA
>CAJGCH010000180.1 GCA_904501845.1 uncultured Bacillaceae bacterium
AAATTCAAATTCCCAAGATCATGATAGACCGCCCCGCCCCCAGATAGACGGCGCACAACAATAATATCATTCTCGTCCACGTAATCTTGATTGATTTCTTCTATTGTATTTTGATTCCTTCCTATAATAATAGATGGCTGGTTAATATAGAAAAGCAAGTAGGATTCATTGATATCCAAATTCTTTAGCGCATATTCCTCTATGGCTAAGTTAATCCGCGGGTCTGTGATTCCCCTGTTATCTAAAAAAAGCATATCTTGTACCTCCACATTTATGTTTATAATTCGATGGTTAGCCCCGTACTGGCCAGTCCAATCTCTCCGCCAAAAAATTCAGCAGCCTCATCCTTCAGCTGATGAACATTTCCGAAATGCGGCAGATGCGTCAAAATCAATCGTTTTGCCATAGCATCCCTTGCTATCACGGCGGCATGCTCACTCGTTAGATGACCTGCTCGTCCGGCTGTTTCCATCCCTTTGTAAAAATTGCACTCACTTAGCAAAACATCGGCTCCATAAAAAAAGAGAGCAAATTTCTCATCAAAAGCTGTATCTCCCGTAAATCCAAATACACGGCCGCCTGCTTCAATCCGATAGGCAAGGCAAGGAACAGAATGCTTTGTTCTCATGGCGCTGACCAAAAACGGCCCAATTTGACTACTCTTCCCTTCATCTATTGGCTCCCATTTAGTATATGACTTGTACTGAAGTGTTTCAATAAACACGGCATCGTCTGAATGGGTATAGATGGGCAAACACTTCTCCCTGCCCCCGGACATATGGCCAATCAGCAGCGCATGCTGCAAAACACCTATATCAGCCGTGTGATCAGGGTGGGAATGAGTCAGCAGTACTGCATCGAGCTCATCTGGCGAAACGAAAGTTTGCAGTTGTGACAAGACACCGCTCCCGCAATCAAGCAGCAGCTTAAAGCCTTCATGTTCAAGTAAGTAACCTGAACTAGCCTCCCCGGCAGCAGGAAACCCGCCCCAGTAGCCAATTACCGTTAACTTCATCGAATTCCTCCTTACAAAACGTGCTATCTCCCTTAATCACTATAAACTAAAATGCCTATTTTTTCATCTTTTTCAAAATTGTTCTAAAACAGTGTTGACATTATAAGACTGTTATAATACACTGTTATTAACAAATAGTTATATAACAGTTTTTATAATAAATAACTGTTATAAATCAATTAAACGGAGGTTATGAGCATGGTACGTAACGTAATGGAATTCTTCAGGAACTTGCCCCCTAAGAAATGTTCAGAATGTGGTGATAATATCGAAGAACAGCATGAATGCTACGGAATCGTCTGTGATCGCTGCCTGCGTCATGTGTCAGAATAAGAATCAACGGGAGTGATCCCTTGATTATAAATGCACAAGCGTCCCCTGTTAGGATTGTGTAGATGGACTGTACAACAGTCCTGGTTCATTTAAAAATCCCTATTATTTGCAGATTGCAAAGCCAGGCTTTCATATGAACGCCTGTTTTTTTTGTCTTAGATTTTCCTATTTCTGAATAAAACAAAGCCCAGTTAACGGATAACCCTTTCCATTAACTGGGGCTGTTTTTGCGGTCATATATCCTATTTAATAGAGATAAGCTTGCTTTTCTTAGAATAGTTCTGAGCAGCCATGCATTGGCGCCTTGCAGGATATCAGGAAACAATTCCACCGGGGCAATGTCCCGGCATTGTGTATTGCCAAATAAGCATAATATAGCAATAAAATGGCAAGGGGCACAATATAATCACAACATACCTTACCTTTTAAGCATTATTTTTATTTAATCATCAATCGGGTAAATAAAGATAGAAGCAAGGAGGGAACAAAATGATGAAATGGATGCTCATCGCTGTTGGAATCTTTCTTATCTTCCTAATCACAGAAGAAGCTATTACTTATTATCTTCAGAGGCTCCAGCAGAAAACCACTCGAACTTCTGACGAAATGAGCACAGAAAAAGAGAGCCTCTAATCATGAAGGCTCTCTTTTCATTACGCTATTTGAATCGCTTTATTCTCTATTTTATACACCTTATCAGCCAACTCCAGGACGTCTTCATTATGGCTGATCAGGATGACAATCTTGTCGGCCGATTGACGCTTGATTGTCCCTAGCACCGATTTTTCATTCAAGGCATCCAGGTTGCTCGTCGGCTCATCAAGAATGAAGATGGTCGCGTCTTTCAAAAACATCCTTGCCAAAGCAAGCCGTTGTAATTGACCGCTCGACATATTTCCCGCATATTCCTCCATGAACGTATCAAGCCCTTCCGGAAGGCTCTCCAAATACTCAGAAAGCCCTGCCTTAAAGCAAGCTTGTTTAATCTGCTCATCCGTATATCTATTATGATAGAGGGTCAGATTATTGCGCAGCGTATCAGTGAATACAATCGTTGATGCTGTCACAATTCCGATATTTTCCCGCACGCTCTCATGGGAATAGCTCGAAGCAGGCTCCTCATTGATAAGAATACTTCCTTCAAGTGGGGTAAGATTCTGCAGCAGCAAAGAAATGAGCGTTGATTTACCCGCACCATTCTCTCCCCTTATTGCTGTAATCTCTCCCTTATGAAAGGCAAGATTCACATTGCTATATAGCTCCCTGCCATTCTCATAACCAAATTTCACCTTCTCAAAGCGGATGGTCTCAACCTTTTCAAGCTCCTTGCTGCCACTATAAACGATATCCGGCTCCTGATTGAGAAGGCGCAGCACGCGTTTGGCGCTGGCTGATGTATGGACAAGGCTTGCGCTTAATTGCGAGAGGGCAAGGCTTGGACCAAAGGAGGAGAACAGGACTAAAAGACCCAGCAGGACTGCTCCTATATCCGCCTCCCCTTTCATAATAAGATAAACAGAAGTCAGTAACTGGGCAAAGACCGCGGTATAAATCATTGTATCAGTCAAGGCTTTCAAGAGACCTTCATGCCTTTTCAAATTCTTCGTCGTGTTATTCAACTCATCGCTGTATGTGTCAATGGAATTCAAGGTATGATCCTTCTTGCCAAAGATGATGATTTCCTTGATTCCTTTTAAAGAATCCATCAAAAAACTGCTTAGCATACCATACTTCCTCCGATAAGCCTCAGCCGTTTTCTGACCAAATCGATAGACCGCCAATGGAATGAGATAGCCAATCATCCAATAACTAACTGCCCCGATTAGCGCAAACACTGGGTGCAGGCTAAATAATACCGCGACATAAATAATCATGGTCGCCACCCAAATGAACACTGGCGCTATCGTATGGGCGTAAAAGACCTCGAGCAGTTCGACATCCTTTGTGACAATGTTCATCAATTCACCCTTGCGAATCTCCTTTAACTGGTTCTCCGTCAATAAGCGCAGCCTCTTAAACACCTTCTCGCGAATGATGGCAAGGAGACGAAAAGCAATATAATGTGTACAATATTGCTCACTAAGCCGAAAGACCGCTCTTAACACACCGGAGGCAAGAATCACGAATACTAGTATATTCAGAGATCCATATTCCCGGAGACCGGCTATTTGCAGGACACCCATCCCGCCGACAAAGCTAATGGCCGTAATCGCCAAATAGCCTAATGAACCAAGTGTTATCGTCAGGAGCATTAAAGGCCGTAATGGTTTCAGAATACTGACAAGCTGTCTAATATCTCTTAATGTTAATTTCTCCATAGTCTCTACGCTCCTAAATCATCACGAAGTGTATTTAATGAACACTGTTCATCCCATAATCGAGCATATGCTCCGCCTTTTTGGAGGAGTGATTGATGTGTGCCTTGTTCAGAAACTGCGCCATTTTCCATCACAAGAATTGAATCAGCCTGCACAAGGTTTTGAAGATGGTGGGTAATGACAATCACCGTCTTTCCGCGATCTTTCAGCGAAACGATGGTCTCCATGATTTCTCTCTCGCTTTGCTGGTCCATATTGGCTGTAGCCTCGTCAAAGATTATGACGTCAGGGTCTTTAAGAAGCATACGGGCCAAAGCAAGCTTTTGTCTTTGACCGCTTGAGAGATTTGCTCCTTCACTTAGGACCAGCTTGTCTAATCTCCCTTGGAATTCTGACAGTCTCACAAAGGATAGCATGTCATTCGCCTCCTCTTCCGTCAACGAATCATTAGCTAGCTGTAAATTAGAAAGAATCGTTCCCTCAAATATATGCGACTGGCTGGCAACACTGCCGATATGACGATGGACTTCTTCAGTCGAAAAGTCCTTAAGATTCACGGAACCGAGGAAGACAGCCCCCTCATCCGGCTCAATGAAACGCTGCAGCAAATGGCTTAGGGTCGTTTTCCCTGAACCGGATACACCCGCGATTCCAGTCAAATGACCCTTTTTGAAGGTAAGCAAGTCTGCCTTGATTGAGTTTGATGACTTCGGATACGTATAGGAAAGCTGTTGAACCATTAAATTGCCTTCTATGTCCAAGCCCCCATTAGCCTTTTCATGAGCCATCGGCAGATTGAGAAGTTGCTGTAATTCCTCCATCGCACTTACCCCATTTAAACCGACATGGAAGTACGAGCCGAGCAAACGCATCGGCAGGAAAAACTCCACAGACAGCAAAGCAAAACAGACAAAGCCGAGAAAGGAGAGATGCCCGTTTTGATAGCTGATCACAGACATGGCGATTCCGATTGCCGTACCGCCATAGGCGATTAAATCCATAATGGTGATTGATTGCAATTGCATCGTCAGCACACGCATCGTCATTTTGCGGAAATCCTCCGATTCCTGATCCATTATTTTTTGATATTCCTCGTCGCTATCAAACATTTTCAATATATGGAGGCCTTGCACCCCCTCAACGAACCGTTTTCCAACATTTAAATACTTGTTCCAATACGTGCGGAACACTCTCTTCCCAATCTTCACCCCAGCAACGATAGCGACCGGAATGAGAAAAACACTCACCATCAACACTAACGAGATTTTCCAGCTTAGTGCCGATAAAATGATGAATAATATGAGCGGTGCAATAATGCTGTAGACAAATTGAGGCAAATAGCGGCTGTAATAGACTTCGATATTTTCAATACCTTCGACACTCAGCTGACTGATCTTAGAGATTTCAAGTTTTGTTATTTGTGCAGGCTTCAATGAAAGCACTTTTTGGAACAAATCTCTTCGAATTTCATATTTCAAATGATGGGAAGTAAAATGAGTCAAATAGGTCGACATATAATGACAGACTGCCTTTACAATCAATAATGAGACAATGAAGGCTATAAACTTCCCTGTAATAACCCATTCTTGTGCAAACATTAACTGACTTAGGACACTTGCAATTTGAAAGGCAAGCATAATATTTACGCAAAGATTAATGACTTGCAGAATCGTAATCCACATAACAATATGTATGACATTATATTTTTTTGCAAATTGAAGCATTTCCTTTTGAATCATGAATTCACCATTTCCTTTTTATGATCAACCGTCGGCATGCGACAGAGAACAATGAACTTCACAATCGCCAATACACCTAAAAATATACGCACATGCGTATTAGCAACCAAAAGACCGCTTATCAGAAGTACAGTATATACCGTTATTAACAATTCAGCTTTCTTTCTGAAACTCAGCCCTCCTGCCTCCAAAAAAGGCACCGCATATCGTTTATACACAGATGTGCTCTTAAGCCAGCGTTCATATCGCTCTGAGCTCCGCGCAAAGAGCCAGCCCGCCAGAAGAATAAAAGGCGTTGTCGGCAGGATAGGCAGGACAACACCAATCAAAGCAAGCCCGGTAAACAACCACCCTAAAAGAATGAATACTCTTTTTTTCATCAATTCCAACCTCCCCTAAATAATATGAACTAGAACAAGCCAAATGATGGCTGCTACGACCAGGCTTAAGTGAACGGCCACTTTTCCTCTGTTCTTATAAAAATAGGGACTGATACCTGCCATCAATAGAAGAAGGGCATAAAGCAAATAGCCTGTATCCGTGAAGTTTTTCACAAATATATCCAAAAGAAAGCTAGCAATCGTCATCAAACCAAAAATGCGATGGAGCTTTTTGCTCCATTCCGTACGTTTAGCTAAATAAATGAAGCCAAACACAATCGCGAGCATCAGCCCGACTTTATGAATCATCATCAATACCATAGGTCACTCACCTTACATTATGTAACTTTCCACTATATCAAGATTATTGATAATGATTATCACTGTCAATAT
>CAJGCH010000181.1 GCA_904501845.1 uncultured Bacillaceae bacterium
AAAACGGAGTCACTAGAATTACTGGAGAAATATATAAGCTTGAAGCCGGCTTATTCCGGCTATATATATGTAAGCAGCGAGGGAGAAATTTGGCGCGAGAACGGTCCTTCAGAGATGGGGAAAACATTCCTTGAGAGCGAATCATTTTCCCGCGCCATGAATGGCCAGCGATTTTTGTCCAAGGTGTATACAAAGGAAGACGAGAAGCCCTTCTTTTGGATCTGCACACCCCTTTATACGAAGAATGAGGAGTTAGCCGGTATTTTTGCCCCGTCCTTTGATATTTTCTACCTTTGGAAGCAGGTTACCTCCAAGCTTGAATTAGAGGATGAGAAGCTTCCATATACAGCCTTTGTGATCAATAAGGATGGATGGATTGTTACGCATCGGGATGAACGGGATATCATGAATCGGAACTTCTTGACAGAAAATGACCTTACGATTGATCGTATTAATGAGGCGATTGCCAAGCGGCAGTTGTTAGAATCGAGCGATGGAAAAAGCATTTATGCAGTCAATCCAATTGAAACAAAAGAAATTGCTGAAGAAGATTGGTATATTGTGACCGCAACGGAGAAACAGGTTGTCTATGCGCCGCTAAGAGAGCTTTTCGTCCGGTACCTGCTAATCAGCATTCCTATCCTAGTCGCAATCATTGCGGCCGCCTATTATATGACAAAGCTCATCATAAAGCCGGTTGAGGTTATGGTAGAGCGTGTCGAGAAGTATTCAAGGGGGGAAAGGTTTTCACGGACGGAAAGTGCCTATCATGAGATTAATGTTTTGAATCGGGCATTTCAGTCGATGGTGGAGGCCATTGAGCAGAGGGAAAAAGAGCTGCTGCGTACAGAGAAGCTGAAGTATGTTGGTCAGCTTGCTGCTGGGGTAGCCCATGAGATTCGTAATCCAATCACAACTATTCGCGGATTTTTTCAGCTGTTGAAAGACCATCCATATGATGAAAAGGTGTTCAGGAATTATATTGATATTATTATAGAAGAGTTAAATCGTATGAATGGGATAGTTGGAGAATTGTTAAACCTTTCTAAGCCTTATCAATTGGTTGTGAAGGAACACAATATAAATGAGCTCATGGATGAAATCATCCTTCTTCAAAAAGGAGAACTTCATAAGAAGAATATCAAAATCATACGAGAAAATGAATGCGATAAATTGATTTGCACAGATCGAAACAGATTATACCAAGTTATTATTAATGTCATTCAGAACTCAAGGGATGCCTTCCAAAAGGAAGGGAGCATCCGCATTTCCTTTGAAACCACAGATGACAAGGTAAGGATAATAATTGTTGACGATGGACCTGGAATGCCGAAGGGAGTATTGAGTAAGATTGGCACCCCTTTCTATACAACGAAAGAGCATGGAACCGGGCTGGGTATTGCGACAAGCATGAAAATAATGGAAGAGCTTGAGGGTTCATTTGAAATATCGAGCAAAATTGGCAAAGGGACAAAAATTGTGCTAGTCGTCCCGGCAAAAAAATAGTCAAAATAGAGCAGGCAGCACTTATTCTCTCGGATAAGGCCGCCTGTTTTTATTTGCTTATGAATGACGAAAATAGCGCGGCTCTGTGAGTGTGCCGAGCTATAATTATAGGCTATCCCTAGAACTCCTTTTTGCATATACTGATAAAAACTTTACCCGATCTGCAAGGGGTGGCAGCAATGGGCAAGCGAAATAAACCGAAGTTTGCGGTTGGAGATTCCGTCGTTATCTTGATTAATGGAATTGTCGGCATCGTCACTAGTGTGAAAGAATTTAATCATGCCTTCCTGTATGAGATTCAAGGGGCTGAAGGTGTATATACCGAATCAGCACTGATTCATGTTCAGGAGTTTGAGGGTTTATTATTTGAAACAGAGCAAATCAATATAGATTATAAGTATTTTTTCGGTGATCTTGTACAGGTAAAGGGCTATGGCAAAGATATCTTTAAAGTAATCGGCTTCCGGACAGAAATTTGGCGTTATCAGGAAGAATCATGGGAAGATGTCATTTATGAGCTCTCTCGTATAGATGATGAGGAATGGCTTGAATGCAGTGAGGATGATTTGAATTTCTTGGCAGATGCCAAGGATGCGGAGAAGTTCTTGGCTAAATATCAAGAGGCTAAAAGGCATTCTCAAAAGGGAAAGCGGAAACAAAAGGAATTGCTGGAGCTTCCTGATCCCAAAGGTTCAAATGAAGAAGAGCAGGCGATGATTAACCACTTGCTGGATATTTATAATGACTATCGGATTTTAAAGGAATTTTTTGGTGATGAAAGTTATGAGCGGGTCATGAAGACAGCCATCCAGAAGTTAAAAAAGTTTGTCAGCCAAAAACAGGATAAATAAGAACCGCTTAAAAGATGGGCTATTCGACTTAATTCGAGTAGTTCTTTTTTTATCTTTGGATGTATTATCCAGTTTCGACAAAACTAGTATATTTTCATTGGAGGATTTTTTGATAAGAATGTGAAATTAATATAATCATAATGATTCAAGGAGGGGATAGTTATGTTGAAATCAAAGAGATTAAGCTGGTCAGCCTTGAGGAAAAAAGATTACGAAATAGCCCTATTCCAAACAGAGCATCCAACGGAGAGGAAGGGCTATCGGATGGTTTACCGGGGAATCATTAATGGTGAAAATCATTCTGACGTAGTATCCAAGGTTTTCAAAATGTTTAACATAAAAGATCTCATTCCAAAGAATTATCAAGGCAGAACCGTTATGAGCGGGGATATTATCATGATTGTTGATCATTATGAACGGAAAAGATACTACCGGCTGCAATCAGGAGGATGGGCTGAAGTAAACCGCTTACATGTTTGCTGAAGTCGTAATAGTAAGATTTTTTTCATTTTACAGAGCTTGTGATATAGTAATCTTTGAATAAGAACAATCCATGTGAAATATCGTTAGGAGGAAATTCAAAGATGAGCGTACATATCGGAGCGAAAGAAAATGAAATCGCGGAGACAGTGTTATTGCCAGGAGATCCGCTGCGAGCAAAATATATTGCTGAAACCTTTTTAGAGAACCCGGTTTGCTATAATGAAGTCAGAAATATGTTTGGTTATACAGGTACTTATAAAGGTAAGCGTGTTTCAGTTCAAGGGACTGGAATGGGTGTACCATCCATTTCAATTTATGTAAATGAACTTATGGCCAGTTATAATGTACAGAAATTAATTCGTGTGGGTACTTGCGGAGCCATCCAAAAAGATGTGAAGGTCAGAGATGTTATTCTTGCCATGACATCTTCCACTGATTCTAATATGAATAAGCTGCTGTTCGATGGAATAGATTTTGCGCCGACAGCTAATTTTGATTTACTAAAAAAAGCTTATGATACAGGTATTCAAAAAGGCTTGAACTTAAAGGTCGGGAATGTCTTTACAGCAGACCAATTCTATAATGATAAAGCCAATCATGAACTTTGGGCAAAATACGGCATCTTGGCGATCGAGATGGAAACAACAGCTCTCTATACATTAGCAGCAAAATACGGCAGACAAGCACTCTCTATCTTAACGGTAAGCGACCACATTCTGACAGGGGAAGAAACGACTGCTGAAGAACGTCAAACTACTTTTAACGATATGATTGAAGTAGCTTTAGATGCCGCGATTGAAGTATAATAAGGAAAGTATGGAAGGCTTCGGTTAATCCGGAGCCTTTATCATTACATAAGATAGAGAATGAACAATAAGGGATGAGACAATTGAAAAAGACACTACTTGCATTCATGACATCAACAACAATGCTTCTGACAGCGTGTAATACACCGTTCTTTGAGGCGAAGAGTAATCAAGAGGCAGATGAAGCAGCAAACATGCAGGGGCCTGAGGTGGAAGGCGAGAAGAATGAGGTTCAAGAAGAGTATGCAATGACTGCTGAGATGCTCAATATAATTGAAACCGAAGATGGCGTTAACTATATTCAAAACCCGGAAAATATTCAAGTTCTTGTCAACAAGGACCATAGCCTGCCAATCGGTTACCGTCCGGCAGATTTAGTCGTACCAGACGTGAAATTTTCCTTTGATGAAATGCACGAGAAGAAATTGATGAGAAAAGAGGCAGCTGAGGCTTTAGCGGTGATGTTTAATGCTGCACTAGAGGATGGGGTTGAAATTGCTGCTGTATCCGGCTTTCGTTCCTATGAACGCCAGCAGCAAGTGTATACGGCTTCAGTGGAAGCTTCTGGTGCTGAGCATGCTCAGCAAGCCGTTGCAGAACCCGGAAAAAGCGAGCATCAGACTGGATTGACTATGGACGTCTCCAGTGCGGAGAACAGATACAACCTAGATCAGGACTTCGGTGAAACGGAAGCGGGAAAATGGCTTGCGAAACATTCCGCCGAATATGGATTCATCATTCGTTATCCGGAGGGGAAAGAGAATATCACTGGCTATATGTATGAACCTTGGCATGTCCGTTATGTTGGTGGAGATGTGGCAAAGGATATAGATTCTCTGGGATTGTCATTTGAAGAATATGTCCAGCTTGTGGAAGAATGAACCATATTTAAGGTATAATATAGTAAGTTTTCACTTGGAACGATATTGTGAAAGTGGTGAGTCAATTGGATAAGGAACAAGAAAGTGGACAGAACCAGCAAATGGATGATCGTCCTAAGAAGAAAGGGTACATAAAGGTTAAGTGGATTTATATGGTTTTAGGTGCGCTCACTCTTGTGCTGCTTACGGCCGGAGCAACCATCTATCTTCTGAATGGGACGGCACAGTCGAAATCAGGCAGCGGCGGCTCGCTCCTATCGAGCAATCCGGATGGAGACTTCTCCAAGCTTTATGAAGTATATAACACATTGGAGAATTATTATTTTGAGGATGTTGATGAGGAAGCGCTCGTCAATGGCGCCATTAATGGTATGGTTGAGTCTCTCGATGATCCATATTCTGATTTCATGTCAACAGAAGAAGCTTCAAGTTTCCATCAGAGCATATCTTCGTCCTTTGAAGGGATTGGGGCAGAGATTCAGCAGGAGAATGACCAAATCGTTATTGTCTCCCCGATTAAGGGTGCACCTGCTGAGGAAGCTGGCCTAAAAGCCGGTGACATCATTCTTGAGGTTGACGGCGAAAGCCTGCAAGGAATGTCATCAAGCAATGCGGTTCTATTGATTCGCGGCGAAAAAGGGACAAAGGTAAACTTGACCATTCAGCGGCCGGGACAATCTGACACCATGAAGGTTGAAATCACCCGTGATACGATTCCGATCGAAACAGTTTACACTGAGATGGTTGCAGGCGACATCGCCAAGATTCAGATTACAAGCTTCTCTGAGAATACGGCAGAAGAACTGGAAAAGGCATTGAAAGATGCTGAAGAGAATGGTGCGAAAGGCATTATTCTCGATTTGAGGCAAAATCCTGGCGGTCTTCTCGACCAGGCACAGGAGATAGCCAATATGTTTGTTGATGGCGGTAAGATTCTCTATCAGGTTGAAGACCGAAACGGCAATAAGGAAGTTACGAAAGCAACAGGAAATGGATACAAGGTGAGCCTGCCGGCTGCCGTATTAATTGATGAAGGCAGCGCAAGCGCATCCGAGATTGTTGCAGGGGCCTTGAAGGAATCTGCGGATATCCCGCTAATTGGCGTGAAATCATATGGGAAGGGTACCGTACAATCGGCACAAGATTTTACGGATGGCTCAAATCTCAAGTTTACAACTGCCAAATGGCTGACTCCTGACGGCAACTGGATTCATAAGAAGGGCATTAAACCTGATGTGTCGGTCAAGCTTCCTGAGTATGCCAATTTGACCTATGTAGACCCGGAAGACGAGCTGAAGGAAGGAACATCCTCCAGTGAAGTTGAAAACATTGAGAAAATGCTTGAAGCACTCGGATTTGACCCGGGTAAAGTCGATACTAACTATGATGAGAACACAGCATCAGCGGTCAAACAATTCCAAAATGTTCAGGGAATCAAAGAAACGGGAATTGTCACTGGCGAAACAACAACAAAATTGATGGACCAGCTTCGTGAAAAAATCAATAAAGATAATCCGCAAGTGGAAGCAGCTGTGAAAGAGCTGAAGAAATAAGAAAAAAACGTCATTCCATCTGGAATGACGTTTTTTTTTGCAAGTCTCTGAAATTCAGCTGAAATGAGCCGTA
>CAJGCH010000182.1 GCA_904501845.1 uncultured Bacillaceae bacterium
TATCTTCGCCCAGCGTGCCCGCTCTAGGGAAGGGCAAATGCAAGTCGAGCTTGCCCAGCTGCAATACATGCTCCCGCGCCTCGCTGGTCAAGGAACGGAGCTTTCCCGTTTGGGAGGCGGAATCGGGACAAGAGGTCCGGGGGAAACGAAGCTTGAATCTGACCGCCGTCATATCCGTCGCCGGGTCGATGAAATCAAGCGTCAGCTAGAAGCCGTCGTGAAGCACCGTGAGCGCTACCGTGCAAGAAGGAAGCGGAACAACCGCTTCCAAATGGCGCTTGCCGGCTACACGAATGCCGGAAAGTCCACCCTTTTCAATAAATTATCTGAAGCCGATTCCTATGAGGAAAATCAATTATTCGCCACGCTGGACCCGATGACACGGGAATGCATCCTGCCGAGCGGGTATAAGATCCTCATCAGTGATACGGTCGGTTTCATTCAGGACTTGCCGACATCCCTCGTGGCCGCTTTCCGGTCAACTCTTGAGGAAGTGACAGAGTCCGACGCAATCATGCATGTCGTGGATTCGTCCCACCCGGATGCTTTCGGCCATGAGGAGACGGTTCAGAAGATCATTAAGGACCTCGGAGCAGAAGAAATCCCGCAGCTGATTGTGTATAATAAACGGGACATTGCTGATCCGGGATTTGTGCCGACCTCTAGGGAGAAATCCATCCATATTTCCGCGCGCAAGGATGAAGACATTGATACCCTGCTCGCTGAAATGGAGAAAATGGTCGAGAGCTTCATGGAGCCGTATGCGGTCATGATCCCGGCGCGTGAAGGAAAGCTCATTTCAAGGCTTCAGGAGGAGACGATCGTGAAATCGAGAGTCTTTAACGAGGCGAATGAAACATACGCCATTGAAGGGCTTGCCTTATCCGACCATGCCATCATGAGTGTCATCAAAAATTATGAGTAAAAGAAGGTTTTAAGATGTTTGAACAATTGAAGAACGGCGAGAAAATTAGAGAAACCGTTCGAGAAGCAGAACGGCTGATCCGTGAGCGGACAGCTGAGATTGACGAAATTGTCGATTACAATACAGCAAAGGTGCTTGGCGCCTTTCAAAAGAATAAAGTGAGTGACGCCCACTTCAACCCTTCCACAGGCTATGGGTATGATGATTTAGGAAGGGATACATTGGAACGCATCTATGCGGATGTGTTTCATGCGGAGGCGGCTCTTGTCCGTCCGCAAATCATCTCCGGCACGCATGCCATCTCCACCTGTTTGTTTGGCGTTCTTCGCCCGGGGGATGAGCTGGTCTATATAACCGGCAAACCGTACGATACATTAGAGGAGATTGTCGGCATAAGGGGAAGCGGCGTCGGTTCTTTACGCGAGTATCAAATTGGTTATCAATCCGTCGCGTTGACTGAGGAAGGGCAGGTTGATTATGAGGCTGTCGCAAACGCCATTAAACCATCGACAAGGATGATTGGGATTCAGCGCTCAAAAGGGTATGATACACGCCCATCCTTCACGGTGGCCCAGATCAAGGAAATGATCCAATTCGTGAAGACCATCAAGCCGGATGTCGTCGTTTTTGTCGATAACTGCTACGGGGAGTTTGTGGAGGAAATGGAGCCGACCGATGTCGGAGCTGATTTGATGGCTGGTTCCCTTATCAAGAATCCTGGCGGCGGTTTGGCGAAAACCGGCGGATACATCGCGGGACGAGCTGACCTGGTTGAGCGCTGCGCCTACCGCCTGACATCCCCAGGGATTGGGGCTGAGGCAGGGGCTTCCCTGTATAGCCTGCTTGAAATGTACCAAGGGTTCTTCCTCGCTCCCCATGTGGTCGGACAATCACTCAAGGGAGCGCTCTTCACGGCGGCGATGCTCGAACAATGGGGCTTCAACCCGACCCCATCATGGCAGGAGCCTAGAACAGATTTGATTCAAGCTGTCCAATTCCATGACCGTGATAAGATGGTGGCCTTCTGTCAGGAAATCCAGTATGCGTCCCCGGTTAATTCGCATGTCACTCCATATCCGGCCTATATGCCTGGGTATGAGGATGATGTCATCATGGCCGCAGGTACGTTCATACAAGGGGCGAGCATTGAGCTGACAGCAGATGGCCCGCTACGCCCGCCATACACAGCCTTTGTGCAAGGGGGATTGACCTATTCGCACGTGAAGATTGCTGTGTGTGCAGCGATTGATCGTCTGATTGAGAAGAAAATGGTCTGACGAGCGTCAACACGATTGAAGCAGGTGGCAGCCGATTTTGGTTTCCGCCTGCTTTTTCTTTAATCAAAGGCTGGATGAATCTGATTCCTCATCCCTGCAAGACTAGGGGGAGCTATGGTATCATAACAAAATCAAAATCAGGAGGTAATCACCGGTGATCAATTGGAAACTATTCCTCGAAACAGCATTTTGGATTGACCTTGGAATATCGATTGGGGTTTTCTTGCTGTTTCTCATCTTTCGTAAACTATTTGCCAAGTATATTTTTAATCTACTATTAAGAGCGGCAAAAAAGACGCCGACAGATATCTTGACCAATATATTCATAGCCTTTGAGAAGCCAATTCAATGGGCATTCTTGTTTATCGGGCTGTATGCATCAGCGAAATACTTCCCGCATTTCAATGAGAAAAATGAATTTTTCCTACATATCATGGAAGCTTCCGTCATCATTTTCCTCGGATGGGGGCTCTATAATTTATCAGCCTCTTCTTCAGCCTTCTTCACAAGGATGAAGGGGCGCTATAAGCTGGATGCCGATGACGTACTGGTGCCATTCTTCTCTAAGGCGCTTCGCTTCATCATTGTCGCACTTGGGTTTAGCATGGTTGCGTCTGTTTTTGGCTATAACGTAGGCGGTTTTGTCGCCGGGCTTGGACTCGGGGGTGTGGCCATCGCCTTTGCGGCCAAGGATGCCTTAGCCCATCTGTTAGGCGGGTTCGTCATCATTACGGAAAAGCCGTTCAAGATTGGAGACTGGATCCTAACTCCGGATGTAGAGGGAACGGTTGAAGATATCTCTTTCCGTAGCACGAAAGTCAGGACGTTCGCACAAGCGGTGGTGACGATGCCGAACGCAACGATCGCCAATGGGCCGATCACGAACTGGAGCCAAATGGGCAAGCGGCAAATCAGCTATAATTTCACGGTTGCGCCTGATACATCAAAGGACAAGCTGCAGCGAATCATCAGTGAAATTGAAATGTATTTAAAGACGAATGACGAAGTCCATCCAGAAACGATCCTTGTAAAGTTTGATCACTTCAACGAAATGGGCTACAGCATCATGGTCTACCTGTTCACGAAAACAACCGTGTGGGCCGATTATTTACAAGTAAAAGAGGAATTGAATCTTAAAATCGTCGAACTGCTTGAAACAGAGGGAGCGACGATTGCCTTGCCAAGCAGGCGGGTGTATGTCGACCAAGATTCAGAGTTTGCGAGAGCGTTTGAATAAACCGAAAAAACGGGGCTTTTTCTTAGGAAGAAGCTCTTTTTTTATTAGCCATGGAATGGGAGTTGCTCCCAATAGGACTGAATTTTCTGTATAATGAGAACAGCAGGGGGTGAGCGCGTGATCAAAGGAATCAATCATCTGTTGTTTTCGGTCTCTGACTTGAATCGTTCTATCGAATTTTATCAGGATGTGTTTGGAGCCAAGCTGCTCGTGAAGGGGAGAGCGACGGCGTATTTTGACTTAAATGGCTTATGGCTGGCATTGAATGAAGAGAAGGATATCCCTAGGAGCGAAATAAAAGAATCGTATACACATGTGGCTTTTTCGGTTGATGAAGAAGATTTTGAGCAAGCGGAGGAAAAGCTTAAAGAGCTGAAGGTAAATATCCTGGCAGGCAGAGACCGAGATGAAAGGGACCGGAAATCCATCTATTTTACCGACCCTGATGGGCATAAGTTTGAATTTCACGCTGGCACACTTGAGGACCGGCTCCGCTATTATCGTGAGGAGAAAGAGCATATGATCTTTTATTCAGTTGAATAATGATTGTGCTTTACGTTCCAAAGAAAATAAAGGCAATATTCACAAATAAGGTTTATGTTGCCTAATTAAAGGAAAAATGAAAACAGTCACAATGAACTGTCAAAAACCATGTTAGAAAATCTAACATATGATTGACAAGAAAATTTACATACCATACACTGTAATTATCCTATTACTAATTAAGGAGGAGGCAGTGGTGAGCGGTAATATTAGAAGAACGATGCCACTTTTTCCAATGAGTATCGTCATGCAGCTGACCGACCTAACCGCTCGGCAGATTCGATATTACGAAGAGCATGAATTGGTACAACCTGCCAGAACTGAGGGTAACAGGCGTATGTTTTCATTGAATGACATAGACCGTCTGCTTGAGATCAAGGAATTGCTTGACCAAGGAATTAATATGGCGGGAATCAAAAAAATCCTTGGCGGTTCCGAAATAGGCCCAGAAGAACAGAGTGAGCCAAAAGGAACGCCAAAACCTGAACTGACAGATGCCCAGCTTCGAAAGCTTTTGCGAGATGAGCTATTGCAAGCAGGACGCTTTACGACAAGAGGGAGCGGACGTACAGGGGATATGCACCGGTTTTTTCAATAATTTTTATATAAAGATCTACATTCAAGGAGGAAGAGGTAAATGGGGAAATTCACGGCAGATGATATTAGAAAGTTAGCAAAAGAGGAAAATGTTAAATTTATTCGGCTGCAATTTACCGATATTTTAGGAACAATTAAAAACGTAGAGATTCCGGTAAGCCAGCTAGACAAGGCTTTGGAAAATAAAATGATGTTCGACGGTTCTTCTATTGAAGGATTTGTGCGTATTGAAGAATCCGATATGTATCTATATCCAGATTTAGACACATGGGTGATTTTCCCGTGGACTGCTGAAAAAGGAAAAGTGGCTCGTTTGATCTGTGATATCTACAATCCGGATGGAACGCCGTTTTCTGGGGACCCGCGCGCGAATCTTAAACGCGTTTTAAGCCAAATGAAAGAACTTGGATTCACTAACTTCAACGTAGGGCCAGAGCCGGAATTCTTCCTGTTCAAATTAGATCATGCAGGTGAGCCTACGCTTGAGCTGAATGATAAAGGTGGATACTTCGACCTTGCGCCGACCGACCTTGGCGAAAACTGCCGCCGCGATATCGTGCTTGAGCTTGAGGAAATGGGCTTTGAAATTGAAGCGTCCCATCATGAGGTGGCTCCTGGCCAGCACGAGATTGACTTCAAATATGCGGATGCCATCACAGCTTGTGACCAAATCCAAACATTCAAGCTAGTCGTTAAGACGATCGCCCGCAAGCATGGCTTGCACGCAACATTCATGGCGAAACCGTTATTCGGTGTTAATGGCTCCGGGATGCACTGCAATCTCTCCTTGTTCAACGAAGGTGTAAACGCGTTCCATGATAAAAAAGGAGAGTTGGAAATGAGTGATACCGCTCGCCAATTCATTGCAGGAATTATCGAGCATGCTCCTGCCTTCACAGCAGTGACAAACCCAACGGTTAACTCTTACAAACGACTTGTACCTGGCTATGAAGCACCTTGCTATGTTGCGTGGTCCGCGCGCAACCGCAGCCCGCTTGTCCGTATCCCGGCTTCCCGCGGGTTGAGCACACGCGTAGAAGTGCGCAGTGTTGACCCGACAGCAAATCCTTACCTGGCAATGGCTGTTCTGTTAAGCGCCGGATTAGACGGAATCAAAAACAACAAGCAAGCTCCAGCCCCAATTGACAGAAACATCTATGTCATGAATGCAGCTGAGCGCGCTGAAGAGGGGATTAAAGACCTGCCAGCAACTCTTTACCAAGCACTTCAAGAACTTCAAGGTGACCAAGTCATCGTTGATGCGCTAGGAGAGCACATCCTCGAACACTTCATTGAAGCGAAAGAGATTGAATGGGATATGTTCCGTACCCAGGTTCATCCATGGGAGAGAGAGCAATACCTTCAAATGTATTGATAAAAGGAAAACCCTCGATGCCGTTGGTGTCGAGGGTTTTTTATTGCCCGAAACAAGCGGGTAATCGGCTGTTTGTTCCGTATGTGAGTTAATGGGATATTCAGGCTTTTGTTCAAAATAGATTGGCAGTTTTGTTGGGGGAGAGAGTGTGAGCTTGCCAGA
>CAJGCH010000183.1 GCA_904501845.1 uncultured Bacillaceae bacterium
GTAAAAAGACCAAATCCCACTCCCTAAGAGCAAAATTTGGTCTTACCTTATATAATTTATGCTATACTGGCTAGTCGATTATCTTGGTATCGAATATTTTGGATTCCAATGACATTTAGAAATTTTTTAATTTCATTAATAGCGGCTGTTTTATGTCCGTCTATGACTGCTAGGTCCGTGACAAAGGCAATTTTCGGGTATTTTGTTTCACGTTTCTTAGGGTTTAGCATCGGCTGTTCTTCAATAAGTTGAGCGTCCATTTCCTCTTCACATGTCAGAATAACCGCTTCACCAATTTTCTTGTTTTCCCAATCAAAAGAGAACGAAAATTCAATTGAACACTCACCGTCAATAAACTTTGGTTGTACTTTTACGTTTAACTCCACTATGCCCAGCCTCCTTCATTGGTTAATTGTTCCTAGTATAACAGGAGTGCCTATGAAGGTGGCCTGACCACATATGGGTAAAACACCAATATTCCTACATGTTTATGCATAAATGCTCGCTCTGGCGCATATTTTTATAACTCCAGGAATATTCCTAAACGAATATTTTATATTCTTTATTCTACCTTTAATCCCTAAAATATTCCATATGTTTTTGTAAAATTCCTTTAATTCTTTTGACCTCTTCCGCGCTAATTACCTCATAATAGATTCCATCTATTTTTTTAGCTGCACCTTCCATGCTGATATGATCAATATGCTGAACTGCCTCCTGATAGTTGTTTTTTATTTTTATCATCTCTGAAATTGTGATATTTGTTTTCACATTATTCATTAAGGTAGTGGCGATTTGATCATAGTTAGTTAAGCTTCGGATATTGGCACCTGTTCGAATCACCTCACCAATTACCTCATATCGGCGCTGCTGCCGCCCTTCTTCTCCATTTGGCTCCAGCTGGCGCATGCGCATATAGGCCAAAGCCTCTTCACCATTTAGCTGGATTTTACCTTTAGCAAAATGTTGCCCATCATAAGAGAAGTCTAACTGGTTTTCAACGGTGATACCTCCGATGGCGTCCACCAGCTCCTCCACCCCATCCGTATTGATGCTCACATAATAATCAATCGGGATTCCCAAAAACTGTTCAACTGTCTCCATCGACAGTTCCGCTCCTCCCTCTTGATAGGCGTCGCTGATTTTATCCCATTTCTCGCTTCTAGCAATTTTTACTCTTGTATCCTGTGGAATACCGAGCATTTTAATGTTATTGTGTTCCGGATTGACCGTTATGACCATAGTAGTATCCGGTCTGCCGTTTGTATCAATACCTAGAAGCAGTAATGAAAATGGCTCTTTTTTAGTTAAATCAAGCTGTTCTTCTCTATAGGGAGATTGACGTTCCCGCAGTGGATCCTTTATTGCTTGAAAGGCCTGATAAATCGGATATCCGACAACCAGGACAATCACAATTACGAAGCCGGAAATCCATAACCATCTATATTTCTTTCGTTTATCTGCACCTCGATTTACATTCATCGCATTCTCTTCTTTTTAGTTTTTATCTTTAGTCTTCTACTTTCCTCCCCCTTTTCATACGTTTTTTTGATCAGTTTTGTTACAATTAAGATTAAACTTGGTTAAACTGTCTCGTAAGGAGAATGATATATGCACGATGCACTTAAATTCTACGGGGAGCGAATTTCGGATATTCTCTCTCCTAAATCAACTAATGATGTCAATTTAGTTTCGAAGGGTCTTGTTCTTTATCGTCAAGGGACAGTGGTAAAGCTATCGATCGAATCTGATCTTATTCAAGGTGTCGTACAGGACGTGACAAAGGTGAACGTCACTTTGGATTTAAGTTTTCCAAGCAATAGCTCTTGTTCTTGTCCGGCGATTGATTTATGCCGGCATCAGCTGGCTGTATTCTTTGCTGCCTACAGTAAGGAAGCCAGCGTTACGGAATGGGTGGATCATTGGAAGAATAAAGAGGACCCCATGTTCCGTTTAAAGGAATCACTAAAAAATGGCCCAGTATATAAAGAAAAAAGCAAGCCTTCTAAACCGGAGCATACATACAGTGCCTGGAAGGAATTTTTCATACGTACCGCACGGGAAGAGTTAGCCATCCCTCCTTACTTTATGGCCGGGATAAACCGCTCTGCGTCTAATTTTCAGCGTGCGATCCAGCGCAGCGAGCCCTCCAATCAGCAATGGGTGCCTTTATACCGCAGCATTGCCTATTATATGGGCTTGGTACATTTATTTGATCTGCAAAGCAGTACGAAGGATCACTTCCAGGAAGAATTGCTCGAATCTATGATTCACGAACTATTCCTTGCCTTTAAGGATGAGGTTCATCGGTTTGAATCCTCTATTCGTCCATTTGATTCAGAGGAGTTTATCCATTCCTGGATTGATGAAACAAAGAATTTGCCAACCGGTGAAATGGGAAGCGGCTATTATCGCTGGGATATCTATCGCACGATTTGGACAAATATCATTACAACAAAAGAAGAACGCGGGGCTGAAATAGATCGTTTGTCAAACCAGCTCCCGGCTCTCGCCGACTCCTTGCAAATTGAGTTGGTCTTTTGGATGATGATTCACATATATATGGTCGATGGCAAGGATGAGCAGGCGTTAGAATGTTTAAATAAGCTTGGTCCGATATCCTGCTTCTTCCTTACCTTTGTGTTAGAGGAACTGCATAATGCAAAGGAACATGCACGAATGGTTCCCTTTGTTGAATTCTTCTCAAAAAATATTAAAGCTTATTTGCATGATTATCAGACTCAGGAGTATAAGAGAACTCGATTTTTATATAATGCCCTGCAAATTATTCGTCCTTTTTGCTCAGCCGCCAAACGATTCGACTTGCTAGAGCGTATTCTAAGGGAAACTATTCCTTACTCCCTTATTCCATATTCACACTATTTGTATGAGAAGAAGGAGTATAAAAAATGGGTCGAGCTCCAGGTTGCTGAGCGTGTTGATGTCCTTTATGAATGGTCCAATCAAACGAAGGAAATCCAAAAGGAACAGCCTGAAGTCCTCCTTCCTATTCTGCATCTGCAGGTAGTTAATTTGATTGCGGCTAAAAATCGTTCATCCTACCGGGAAGCGGTCCGTTATTTGAAAAAGCTGAGAACTATTTATAAAAAGCTTAAGCGCGTAAACGTTTGGGAATCTTATATTGAATACATCAGCGACGATAATAAGCGATTACGTGCTTTTCAGGAAGAACTAAAGAAAGGAAAGTTAATTGATGCAGCTGATTGAAACTCTTCATATTCAAATTGAATTACTTGAAGGCGGACGCGTCTTTATTTATGGAACGGACGAGGGTGAGCCCGTTCCTGCCGAATTGTGGGCAACAAGCTTCTTTCTTTGGGACGCGGATAGTTTCTTTGGGACCAAATTGGATATCCAAACACTGGATGGTAAAAGCGGTGTCCTCATGAGCGCCCATAAATGGATGAAGGTGCTGGCAGAAGAGCCTTTCAACAGCTTTATTAATTGGTCCTGGTCCAATTGGGCATCCATTAGTTTAGCTTTGGCCCAATCCTTATATGAAACCGTTGAAAACGGAACGGTTATGCCTGATTTTAACGATCGGAATCAAGACGGCATTACCTTCCCGCTCCCACAGGAAATTCTCGAAGACTTTCAGGACTCCTTTTGGGAACAGGAAATGGCCAGACACGAGCATGACGGAATCCAAACCATCACGGTTCGGCGCTTTGCAGAGGAATGGTTAAATGAAGCGATTAAAGACCGTCCCGGCAATCATCGTGTAGGTGATTTGCTTGATTTGTTTGCTGAAAAGAATATCTCCACCAAGGTTCTCAGCCGCTTCTTTGACGGAGACCGCTGGGAAATATGGACCGGTGCCAAAGAAGATGAATTGCCTTTTTCTATGGGAATGCGCCTGAGCGAGCCTGATTTTGCAGCAGGTGATGAGGTTGACCAATGGAAGCTAGAGCCGTTTATGCGCGGCAAGCGAAATGAGGAGCAATTTTTCGTATGGGATGACCGCCATAGAATTCCTTTTGCATGGAAAAAGTATTTAGAGATGGCTGAGAAGGAAATCGCCCGCTGGAAGGATATTTTCCCTTGGATTGATGATATTGTCACTGAGGATCAGGCCTGGGATTTCTTAACGGATGCTTCCGAGGTCCTGCATATGCTTGGCGTAGAAATTCTATTGCCATCGTGGTGGCAGGCAATTAAGGATGCGAAAATCGCCATGAAGGCTAAAGTGAAAAATTCACCAAGCCGCCGAAAATCATTTGTGGGTATGAATGCCCTACTCGATTATAATTGGCGTTTCTCCGTCAATGGCGCTGAGGTTTCCGAGGAGGAATTTAACAAGCTTGTTGAGGAAAAACGGAAGCTTGTCTATATTAGAGGGCGCTGGGTGAAACTGGACCCTGCCTTGATGAGACGCATGCAAGAGTTGAAGAAGGAAGCAGATGAGCGCGGATTGCGTATCAATGACTTACTTCAGCAGGAGTTCGCACAGGATGAGGAGCTCGAGGATGAGGAAGAATCGGATTATGCTCGAATCCAATTTGAGCTGAATAGTGACCTAAGACGCTTTATGACGCGCATCAATTCACTGCAGGATATCCCGACTGTCCAGGTACCCGATGCCTTCCAAGGCGAATTGCGGCCGTATCAGCAACAGGGAATGAGCTGGCTGATGTTCTTACGTGAATATGGATTCGGTGCCTGTCTGGCCGATGATATGGGTTTGGGGAAAACGATTCAGCTCATCAGCTATCTGTTAGCCGTTGAGGCGAAGAATGGTCCAGCAAAAACGCCATCCTTGATTGTCTGTCCGACTTCCGTGCTTGGAAACTGGCAGAAGGAGTTTGAAAAGTTCGCTCCATCTATGAACGTGCATCTTCACTATGGTCCAAGTCGTATGAAGGGTGAACAGTTTAAGGATGGGATTGGCAATGCCGATGTGATTCTGACAACCTTTGGTTTGCTTCATCAGGATGAGGAAGACTTTTTATCCATGCAATGGAATGCAGTTGTGCTCGACGAAGCGCAGAATATCAAGAATTCCCATACGAAGCAATCCCGGTCTGCCCGTAAGCTTGAAGGCATTCATCACATCGCCTTAACCGGTACTCCAATGGAAAATAGACTGAGTGAGCTTTGGTCCATTTTTGATTTTATTAATAAAGGCTATCTTGGCTCACAAACGCAATTTGATAAAAACTTTGCCGGACCGATTGAACGCAATGGTGATAAGAATAAAATTGCCACCCTGCAAAGGCTAATTCAGCCTTTCCTTTTAAGAAGGACGAAAAAGGATGAAGAGGTTGCTCTCAATCTGCCGGATAAATTGGAGCAAAAGGAGTTTATCAGCCTAACAACCGAGCAAGCCGCTTTATACGAACAGCTTGTGAAAGATACGCTCGATCAAGTTGAAAAACTGAGCGGTTTCGAACGGAAAGGGCTTATTTTGCAGATGCTCACCAAGCTGAAGCAGATCTGTAATCATCCTGCCCTTTATTTAAAAGAAGAGTCACCAAAGCATATTCTTCATCGATCCGGGAAAATGGAAAAGTTAATCGAATTGCTCGATATCATTTATGAACAGGATGAAAGTGTGCTTATATTTACCCAATACATTGAAATGGGTAATATGATTAAGCAAATCGCTGAGCGCCGCTATGGTCATGTCGTTCCATTCCTGAACGGCAGCGCCAATAAAAAACAACGGGATACCATGGTCGCCGATTTTCAGGATGGCAAGTATCCGATCCTTCTGCTTTCCTTGAAAGCGGGCGGTACAGGACTTAACCTGACGGCTGCCAACCATGTCATTCACTATGACCGTTGGTGGAATCCAGCTGTTGAAAATCAGGCGACCGACCGTGCCTACCGTATTGGGCAAACGCGCTTTGTACATGTCCATAAGATGGTTTCCTCCGGTACACTTGAGGAGAAAATTGATGTCATGCTTGAGAAAAAACAATCGCTTAACGATGAAATCGTCCAAAGCGACAATTGGATCACCGAGCTATCCTCAGACGAATTAAAGGATTTGCTGGTGCTTGAAAGATAACTTTTTGGCCATTCCCTTCTTAAAATAGGGAATGGCTTTTTTGTATCTATTAGAGTCGAAATAATAAAAATTGATTA